>CANLHE010000049.1 GCA_947490605.1 Actinomycetota bacterium | reverse complement strand
CTGCCATGGGTTGAGCCAACCTTTATCTGTCCTGCTGAAAAACCAGTTGCTAAATCAGACAGCCAAGAGTCCTCATTCTCACCTGAGCGGGCAGATACAACCGTATTAAAGTTATTAGCCCGGGCTTGTTTTAATACATTATAAGTTGAGGTAACTAAGCCATTTTGATTGGCTTTAATCAAGATTGCGTTCGCACTCTTATCTGCGATCGCCTTATTTAATCGATCTAAATTAGTAGTTAATAGATCATCTCCTAATACCTGAAGCTTCTTTGGGCACTCCTGCATAAAGTGCTGCCAAGCAGACCAATCATCTTCGGCGAAGGGATCTTCAATTGAAATAATTGGCTGGCTTGAAACTAAAGTGTTGATGTATTTAACAAACTCAGATGATGTGTAGCTCTTACCTTGCGTACTTAGGTTGTAATTTTTGCCATCAAAAAATTGAGTTGAGGCAACATCAAGGGCTAAATTAACATCGCTGCCAACCTTTAATCCAACCTTTTCGATTGCATTAACTACAAACTGACAAGCTTTTTCAATGGAATCAAATGCAATTGATAATCCGCCCTCATCAGCAATTAAGTTAGTAACAAAGCCAGCCTCTTTACCAAGCTTTGCTGCCATCTCCCGAACTGCCACAATCCAGGAAAGGGCTTCGGTAAATGATTTAGCTCCAGTTGGAATGATTAGAAGATCTTGAATATCCATCGCCCGGTTGGCATGGGCGCCACCAGATAAAATATTAACCATTGGCATTGGAATTAATATTGGGCCTACAGGATTAAAGTATCTTGCAAGTGATTTATTTTGGGAGTGAGCATCGGCGTAAGCGGCAGCGAGTGAGACAGCAAGGGTGGCGTTGGCACCCAGCATTGAATGATCAACACTTGGATCTAACTCAATTAACTGCGCATCTACTAAATTCAAATCAATCTGCTCTTCAACTAAGCGTGGCGCAATCTTTTCATTAATATTTAAAACTGCTTGTTGCACTGAAAGACCAGCATAAAACTTCTCAGCGTGCTTACTGCCACTATCGCGTAACTCTTTGGCTTCATGCTTACCGGTAGATGCTCCAGATGGAACCCGGGCAGTGTGGGTAGTGCCATCAGTTAGTGAGATGGCAGCTGCAACTGTGGGCCGGCCTCTTGAATCTAAGACCTGATAACCAATTACCTTATTTATCTTCACTTAGCACTCATCTCAAATAACCCGGCAACTGAGAAATCAGATTTATCGGCCAGGATTGCTTTGGTAAAGCTTTGTAACTTCTTTTGTTGTTCTGCACTTAAGTAATTTACTGGTGATTTACCTTCTACCCTAGCTAAAGTGATTAAAGCGGCATGTTTGGCAACAGAGGGTGAGATAGCTCTTAACTTTTCATACTCCTTCACAAAGCTACTAGCAGTATTTGCCAACAGCTTTGCCTGTAGCCGATCCTCTGCCCTAAAGAATTTGCAAACTAGATGCGCAATTAAGAAAGCTAGATCAAAGACTGGATTTCCAACATGGGTGACTTCAAAATCTAAAATATAAACATCATCATTCATCGCCACCATTATGTTTTTAGGGGAGAAATCACCATGGACAATCGTGGTCTTATCTCCCTCTAACTCATTAATTAACTTTCTAATCGCAACCTCTATTTGTGGATTCTTAGCCGCCACAAACCGATAGAAAGGATCAATTCGAAGTTGTTCAAAGAGTGAGTCCTCCATAAATTTAATCTTTGCCGACGGCGTAATCTCACCAAAGTTATGCCAGCTAGCAAGAGTTTTTCCAAGGGCGCCGCCAATATCTGGATTAATCACCCCTGCCAATAGATCTGATTTCCAAACAGTTGAACCAACTGGAACTCGCTCTAATACCAAGATGAAGCGGTGTGGGTCTAAGAAAACTAACTTTGGCACCTGATCTGGACTTAGTTTGTTAAACAACTCAATTGCATCTGCTTCAACAATTGCTCGGCGTTGATCTGCCTCCCATTTTTCACTCACCTTAAGTTCGGCAAGTGCCTGCTTTAAAACTAATTTTTTGCTAGAAGTTGTCACAGCTAAGACCACATTTGAAACCCCACCAGTTAATACCTCAACCTCAGCATTTTCCTCAGGTGAAATAACATTTTTACTAATTAAGTACTCAACCACCGTTGTTTCATCGAGTAACTCAACACTCACGAATGGTGCTCCTAAAGCACTCGAGCGATAGAAAAACCGTAATCAACAAATAAAGATTGACCTGAGATTGCGGTGTTATCTTCACAACCTAATAGGTAGGTTGCATTTGCCACATCAGTTGGCACCGTTAACTTATGTCCTGGTGTTTGAGCCTCAATATTTATAATCTGCTCTGGCTTTAATAATCCTCTAGACATCGGAGTTTCCACTACGCCAGGTAGTAAGCCATTTACCAAAATACCTTTTGAATTTCCAAGATCAACTGCCATCGATCTAACTAGGCCGCCAACTGCAGCTTTTGTAACTGAGTAAGCCATCTTGTCCTGTCTGGTGAACTGCTCCCAGAGTGAGCTTAAAATAACAATCTTGCCCTTATGTTTAATTAGATTATGAGAGATTAATGCTTTAGTACTCTCACTTATAAATGAAACATTTGCCTCAAATAACTTATTTAAATCTTCCAGTGATGAGGTAATTACTGAATCATTTATATTTGCCCCCTGCGCAAAGACCACGGCATCAAATAATTGGCCCTTAAGTAGTTCCGGAACTGGCCCATCGGTAATTGGAAGCAAGAATTGATTAGCAGGATTAGTAATCTTTCGAACACCAAAAGTTACTTCATAACCTTCGGCTGCAAACTTCTCAGCAATAGCGCTACCTAATGCGCCGGTGCCACCAAAGATTAATAACTTAGCCATTACTTCTTAAACCCATATCGATCCAAGATCGCCTTAGATATTGCCGCCCTGCGAACACGTTCTCTGGCAGTTGACTCAACTAAGCCTTGGATATGCGCACCTGATGGATATAGGCCAGGAGAGTTACGGAGTGTGAACTTCAAATAAATAGGAGCTGCAACTCTTACAAGATCTGGTGTTTCATAATGACGAACTGCGCCACCAAAATCATCTGGTCCTTCAACATAGATATCAACTGGAATATCAACTTGAGAACGAATAGCAGCAATCTGTTGCAGCGATAGATCTGTTGCCAGATTTAAAGTGGAGGCGCCTAGATCTTCAAGAAGTGCTGCAGTTGCCGGGTTATTACAAACTAAGGCAACAGAGGTCTTAAGGATTAACTCCTTTGGTAAGTCACCTTTGCGCTTTGCCTCCCCTAATACTTTTAACAAGCCAAGATCTCCTACTAAAACACTTCGTAATCCCAAATTAACTCCATGTATTACATCCTCTAATGCAAATCTAAGTTGATCACCTCCGCGCAAAGTAGGCGAAGCTATAACACCAGCGCTAGCACTTACCTGCTTACCAATATCCCAGGAAGCACGAGGGCCGACAAATAAACAAACCTCAATCTTCTCTTTTTTACCAATAGAAACCATCTGTTTAATCTCATCATCAGTTTGCATCATAATTCCAGAGCCTTGCGAGATGCGATGAATAATTAACTTATGTTTTTTCGCCTCATCAACTACAGTTTTAAATGCAGCTGGGCCTTCAACCGATGGAATCTCGATTTTGTAACGGGCGCCATCTGAGAATCGCTTATTTGATTCTGGGATGCCATCAGCATCTTGGGATTGGATCTTTTGCTTATTTAATATTCCAATTGAGCGCTTCATTGGACCCTTTGGATCTCTTGTGCTCGGCCAGGATGCCATGATGCTCCATTCAAATCACTTTTTAGATAATAAGAGTAGGGCAAGTATAATCGGATAATAATGAGTAACAACAGCGGCTTTGAGCAGATCTCCTACGCAGATCAGGTAGTAATTGTTACCGGAGCGGCCAGTGGGATTGGCAGATCAGCTGCCCAATTAATCGCATCTCGCGGCGGCGTTGTTATCTGTGTTGATTTAAATCAAGCAGGCTTAGATCAAACAGTTAGTGAGATTAAAACTGCTGGCGGTGTTGCCGAGAGCGCGATATTAGATATCTCAAATCAAAGTGCGGTTATGGATTTAGTATCTTCCTTAGGAAGTAAACACAAACGAATTGATGCATTGGTTAATTGCGCAGGATACGCAGGCCCTACTGGCGTCCTAGTAGAAGATATTAAGTGGGATGATTATCAAAAAGTAGTTGCGGTAAATCTCTTTGGTGCGATCTGGTTAACCCAGGCTGTATTGCCGATTATGAAAAAACAAAAGTATGGTCGCATCGTGCAAGTTGCATCCATTGCCGGCAAAGAGGGAAATCCAAAGATGGCTCCCTACAACACCGCAAAATCTGGACTTATCGGTTTTGTAAAAGGTGTTGCGAAAGAGGCGGCAACTGATGGCATAACTATTAACGCACTTGCACCTGCAGTAATTGCTACCCCAATTAATGCCAATACCGCCAAAGAAACTTTGGATTACATGATCTCAAAGATTCCAGCAGGGCGTTTGGGTGAACCAAGTGAGGTGGCGGAGATAATTGCATTTATGGGATCTAAGGCATGCTCATTTACCACCGGATTTACCTTTGATATCTCAGGTGGCCGGGCTACTTACTAGGTAAATAAATAATTTAAGTATTAGTTACGAGACCGATACTTTTGTTAATGGCTGATCAAAGTGATCGATAGTGGCGGTGCAGGCGTATCCGCACTCATCACACATAACCATTGGGTTGTTTTTTTCAGTGATAAATATTCCTAGCTCAATTGAACGGCAAAAATTGCAGCAAGGAAATTCAATAATTAGTGCCATGGCATCCTCCCTTCTTCAGTCAATTAAGAGCTGTTTAGGGGAGTGAGTAAATTTTCTCACCCAGTGATAATAGGATCGATTTTGACAGGTGAACGAGAGGTAAATATTTCTATAGAAATTGCCGAAAGCTTACTTACCCCGGCTATGTAGGCGTTTGATTAAAGTAGTCAATACCCTCTCAGATAACTTTGTTCTCCCAAAGGATGTAAATTTCAACGGAATCTTAAATCTAGTTTTAACTACGGTGCGTGCATAGGTGTATTCAAGGAGACCTTCTGCGCCGTGGATTCGTCCGTAACCAGAGTCTTTATATCCTCCAAATGGCACTGAAGGAACTGCGGCAAATAAAAATACTGAGTTAATTGAGACCATGCCACAGGCAAGCTTTGATGCAATCCGCTCACCATTGCGTTTTGAAAATACTGCAGCAGCAAGACCATATGAGCTGGCATTAGATAATCTAATTGCTTCATCGGTGTTAAGTACTTTATTTATTGCCAGGGTTGGACCAAAGGTTTCTTGGGTCATCGCGGTTGAATCCTCTGGCACATCAACCATAATTACCGGCTCAACAAAAGCGCCCTTTACTGAATCAGCACCTCCTACTAAAAACTTAGCTCCCTTTGCTTTGGCATCATCTAGGTGAGATTGAATTACCTTAAGTTGTGATGGCATGGTGGCTGGGCCATAATCTTTGCCAACCTCAATCTTCTGAGCCATCTTGGTAATAATCTCAATAAATTGATCAGCAACGCCTTCCACAACATAAACTCGTTCTGCGCCAATACAAGATTGCCCAGCATTTGCCATCGCAGACCAGAGTGCGTATTCAGCCGCTAACTTAAGGTCAGCGTCCTTATCAACAATTACTGGATCCTTACCACCACACTCCAGAACTACTGGAATCATTTGCTCAGCACAGGAGGCTGCAACTTTTTTAGCTGTTCTAGTTGAACCGGTAAATGAGATCTTATTTACTGCCGATTCGGTTAAAGCTTTACCAGTATCTGGTAATCCGGTGACTGTAGTTAAGATATTTTCAAAGGGTGCTACTTGGGCAAATGAATCAGCTAGCCACTTGCCAACACCTGGTGTGAACTCAGATGGTTTGAAGACAACCGTATTTCCAGCAGCTAATGCATAAGCAATTGATCCCATTGGAGTAAAGATTGGATAATTCCACGGACCAATTACGCCAACTACGCCAAGTGGTGATCTCTGCACTTGGGCCTTCATATTAAACATTAATAAGCCGGCTGGTCGATCTTGCTTTCGCATAATCTGCTCAGCATGTTTGGCCGCCCAAGCAATGTGATCAATTGCAATTGATACTTCTAATGAGGCATCCCCAAGTGGTTTGCCGCACTCACTTGCAACTAATTGCGCAATCTCTTTTTGATTTTTAGTTATAAATGATGCCCACTTAAGTAATGTTTTCTTGCGGGCAGTAAATCCAAACTCTTGCCAACGAAGACTGGTCAATT
>CANLHE010000048.1 GCA_947490605.1 Actinomycetota bacterium | reverse complement strand
ATCCAGTGGAATGAGGAAACTTGAGTACGGGATTGCTGAAAAATAGCGCCGCCAAGAAACCTAAGAAACTTAAGGTCAGCCATAACGTTTCATTTTTAAGCGCGCTGCCATGGATTGGCCCAGCCCTCATTCTTATTCTTTTAGTAGTTATTTGGCCGGTAATTGAATTAATTAGAACCTCATTTACCGATATTTCACTCGCCGGAAGCTTGCTCGACTTCAACGGTTTAACAAATTACCGAGATTTAATCGCAAATGTGGATCTATATCCGGTAGCAAAACGAACACTTTTATGGGTATTTGGAATTGTATTTTTCACAGTTTTACTTTCACTTCCGTTAGCGCAATTAATTAATCAAAACTTTCCTGGTAGAAAATATGTCAGATGGGCAATGATCTTCCCGTGGGCAGCATCCGTCGTAATGACCTCAATGATTTGGACTTGGATCTTAGATGCTTACTCTGGTGAGTTAAATCTAACGCTTACCCAACTAGGGCTTATTTCAGAACCAGTTGACTGGATTAATAACCCGGGTAGTTCTTTTTACTTTTTAATGTGGGTGGCAGTCTTCGTATCTGTTCCCTTTACCTCATTTGTTTTACTAGCCGGATTACAATCAATTCCGTCAGATATTGTTGAGGCAGCATCTGTTGATGGTGCGACTGCCTGGCAGATTTATCGCAGAATCAAGTTTCCGCTACTGAGAAACTCACTATTGATTGCCACCATAATTAACTTAATAAACGTCTTTAACTCATTCCCAATTATCTGGGTTATGACTCGTGGTGGGCCCGGTTATGACACTGACACCACAACCACATTTGCTTACAAACTAGCTTTTATTGAATCAAATATGGGTCAATCAACTGCACTGGGTGTATTTAACTTCATGATCATTATGGTAATTGTTGGTTTCTACTTAAGAATTACTAAAGCAACTAGGACTGAATTATGAGTACTAAAGTGAAGAAAATAACTGGCAAAAAAGTTGCCACCATCGTTGGTGCTTACTTTATAGCCTGGATATTTGTTTATCCCTACATCAATATGTTTTTAACCTCAGTTAGAAGCCATGATGAACTTTATGCTACTCCGACAACTCACTTTCCACAGGTTTGGCAATGGAGTAACTACTTAAATGTTTGGGATAACGCACCGATTGCTGCTTTCTTAAAGTCCAGCTTAATTGTTTCTCTTTCTGCAACTATTCTAGTTTTGATTGTTTCAGTACCGGCTGCCTACTTTATTTCCAGATATCGCTTTAAAATGCGTGGTCCATTTTTGCTACTAGTACTTGCTACTCAAATGTTTTCTCCAACCGCATTGATTATCGGTATTTTTAGAGAGGTTGATTTCTTTAAATTACTTGACTCATACCTTGCTCTAATTATCTTGAATGCTGGGTTTAACTTAGCTTTTGCTATCTGGCTGCTATCTGGCTTCTTCTCAAGCATTCCAGTTGAAATCGAAGAGGCAGCACTAATTGACGGCTGCACCAGGGTGCAAGCACTGCGCCGGGTAACCCTTCCAATTGCATTACCCGGCTTAGTAACTGCCGTGATCTTTACATTTGTTGCAGCCTGGAATGAATTCACCATCGCTTTAACAATTATGAGTTCGGTTGAAAAGAAACCTATCCCAGTAGGTATCACTCAATTTATTGGTCAATACGATGTTGCTTGGGAGTATTTATTCTCAGCGACCATGATCGCAATTGTTCCAGTAGTAATTCTCTTTATTATGATTGAGAAGTATCTAGTAGGTGGATTAACTGCCGGCAGCGTGAAATGAGTTCAATTAAATCTCACGCATTTGCATTTGCTTATACCTTCTTTAGAGAACCAGCTGAAAGAGTTATTCCAGAGTTAAAAAGCTACGGCTTTACTGGAATTAATTTGGCCTTAAATTATCATGGCAGCAGAGATCTCCTTCTGCGCCAAGGACCACAACTTGAGTATTTAGCAGATGGCTTTCATTACTATAAAAGTGATGCAGGCGCCTATGCGAAGGATGCATATAAGCCGGCACTAACCGATCAACTTCCAAGCAACGAATTACTTGATTCAGTTATTAAGGTTGCCGCCGCAAATGATTTTAAGGTAAATGCCTGGGCGGTATATATGCATAACTCGGCGATTGGAATGGCTAGCCCAGGGGCAGCAGTAACAAATGTATTTGGTAATAAGTTTTTATCTGAGCTTTGTCCGATTAACCCGGCTGTCGGAGGATACGCACAGGGTTTAACTAAGGATTTAGTAAGCCGTGGGTTAAATGGCATAGTGGCTGAGTCACTGCACTTTCATGGCGCCCGCCATGGTGAGCACCATGAGCGCTTTTTTATTGAACTAAGCCCAGTAAGTGAATTCTTGTTCTCACTATGTTTTTGTAAGAGTTGTGTTGCCAATTACCAAATTACTGGAAATGATGCACAACCTTTGATAAATAAAATCACGGCTTTATTAAATGAAGTATTTCAAAGACAAGATCCTTGGCTAGGAAAGCAGTTAAGCAAAGATCTACTTGCTGAAGTTGTGGGGCCAGAGATACTTAAATATCTATCTGCCCGAGAAGAAAAGCTTGCATCACTTTATGAAGAAGTAGTGGCGACCACTAAGGCGGCCGGATCTGTCTTTAAATTAGTAGATCAAGCCCCGCTATTAGATATGCAATCCGCAAATGCGCTTGATAACAGTTGGCAGGTTGGAATTGATAACCAGCGACTTAATAAGATTGTTGACCGGTATGAACCATTGATATACCGGCCAGATTCAGAAGGGGTATCTGCACTTGCTCAGAATTATCTGAAAAATACCACCGCTGGAGTTACGGCAATTTTACGACCAACATATCCAGATAGCACAAATCGTGAGAATTTATCAAAAAAGGTTGATGGCTTAACGAAATTAGGTATTTCTGAAATAGATTTTTACCTTCTAGATACTATGCGCAGCAACGATTTAGAGAGTATTAAATCTGTTTTAAATTAAAGTAATCTTTAAATTACTTAGAGCAATAATTACCATTTAACTGTTTTCCACAATAAATCTGCACCTCATCCTTTGTTATTTCCTTTGATTTATACTTTTAAAAATCAAATCATTTGGAGAATTATGAGAATACAACTAATGAGCCTACTCCTTTTAATCAAATCCTCTTTAAATAAAGTTATTACTAGAAAAAGCCGGGGAGATGTACCGGGCTGGGTATTAGTAGTTCTGATGACCACCGCTTTGGTCACGGGGATCTGGTCAATCGCGGCACCAAAGCTGACCACAATCTTGCGCAACTCTTTAGATGCAATGGGCGGTATCAGGTAGTTGCGCAAGCTTTTATTAGGCAAAAGCCGCGGATCAGTTGAATCCTTTATTACGATCATTCCGCAGGTGTTTATTTTCTTAATTATGTTTCAACTCGTTTTTATGCAGTTTGATGTAATGAAGGATTCAAACCTATCCCAAGGCGAGCTAGCAAAAATCGCCATCGAAGGCGGAGAAGGAAGCCATAACTATTACCCGCTAATTGGTGGTGGCTCCCTTCTAGTTATTAATCAAAGAGAATCAAATAAGAAAGTTATCGCAGTCGCAGTTGATGAATCACTCAATAACTAAGTACCTAAAAAAGAGATCAAATGGCTCAGCCATTGCTGAGTTCTTAATATTTACTCTGCCTTTCTTCACCGTATTTTTAATTCTAATTACCCAAATTCATAGTAAATCTATGGCACTTCTTGAAAGTAATAATTTAGCAAGGCAGGCTGTTCGTGCATTTGTTACCAGCCCTTCCGCAGAGCTAGCAATGATTCGGGCTAATCAGGTGATTGATCTATATAAATCAAATCTCACCCAAGACACCCAGCAATCTAGGCCGATTAACTTAACTATTAACTGCCAAGAGTTTCCCTGCTTTTCACCTGGCAATAAGGTCAGTGCCACGGTAAGTATTGGCCGATTAAGTAAGTCAACTGCCAGTGAGTATGTAGATCTATGGAGATAAGGAAATTACTGCTTGATAAGAGTCAGGGCTCACTTATCCCACTATCTTTTGGATTTTTTCTAATAGCTATCTGTTTAGCATTTATCTCAATAAATATCTCAACTGCCTATGCACTTAAAAAAGAGCTTTCCAATATTGGTGAGGCGGCCATAAACAAAGCTGCTCACTCAATTAATCTCTTTGCCTATTACGGTGAAATCAATCGCTACCAATCTAATAAGCGAGTACCGCTTGATTGTCAGGCGGCGAGTAGCTCATTTAGTAATTTGATTCAATCAATTGATTTATCGGGTAAGAAAATAACTGTTGAGAGATTTAATTGTGATCTCTATGAACTATCTGCTCAGATATCTGTTGCTGGACGAATGCCAATCCAAATACCTTTTTTTAACCTAGATAACTTGGATAATCTGACGATTCGAACCACCATTGGCGCAAGTTCGAAAATACAACCATAAGTAGATTATCCTCTAGCCTATGGCCGCCCGTGAGTATCAAGAGGAGATATCTAAAGTAGATATCACTTTGAAATCAATTGAACAGGTATTAAACCTGCCCAAATTGATTGAGAGCGCGATCGAGCTTGAGAGACAGGCGAGTGAACCAAATCTTTGGGATGATCCCCAAGCAGCGCAGGTGATAACCAGCAAGTTATCCAGAGCGCAATCAACAATTAATAAAATTAGCTCAATTCGCACCCGCTTAGATGATCTGCCAGTAATGCTAGAACTTGCTGGAAATGAATCAGATAAAGCTGCTGCTTATAAAGATATTGATCAAGAGTTAGATAATCTAACTAAAATTATTAATGATCTTGAGGTTCAAACATTACTAAGTGGTGAGTATGACGAGCGGGATGCGCTAATGACCATTAGATCAGAGGCTGGCGGAGTAGAGGCGGCTGATTGGGCGCAGATGCTGATGAGAATGTATGTCAGATTTTGTGAACGACATAATTACAAAATCGATGTATTAGAAACCTCATACGCTGAAGAGGCTGGAATTAAATCAACTACTTTTCGAATTAGCGCGCCATATGCCTATGGCCGGCTTTCAGTTGAGCAGGGAACACATCGATTAGTTCGGATTTCACCATTTGATTCCCAATCACGTCGTCACACCTCATTTGCCGGTGTTGAGGTTGTGCCGGTGGTTGAACAAAGTGATCACATTGAAATTGAGGAAAAGGATTTACGAGTTGATGTTTATCGCTCATCCGGCCCAGGTGGACAAGGAGTTAACACCACCGACTCTGCAGTAAGAATTACCCACCATTTACTAACTGGAATAGTGGTCTCCTGCCAAAACGAAAGATCACAAATTCAAAACCGAGCAACTGCAATGGCAGTGCTGCAATCTAAATTATTAGAACGTAGACGGTTAGAAGAGCGAGCAAAGATGGATGCATTAAAAGGTGATAACTCAGGTTCTTGGGGTAATCAAATGCGTTCATATGTTTTAGCTCCATATCAAATGGTTAAAGATTTACGAACAGATTTTGAAGTTGGAAATCCATCTGCAGTACTAGATGGAGAATTAGATGGATTTATTGAGGCTGGTATTAAATGGCGAAAAGAGCGCGAGTAATCTCACATTAAGCGGAGATTCTCAGCCTTTATTTGTGGAAATTAGCGGTAAATAACCGAAGATAAGTGATTACTTATCTAAACTAGTACCAGATATCTAATTGATCTACGAAGGGCTTTGAATTGATTCGCTTTGAGAATGTCACCAAGATGTATCCACGTCAAGAAAAAGCAGCCCTTGATGGCGTAAATCTTGAGATTACTAAGGGTGAGTTTGTTTTCTTAGTTGGATTATCTGGCTCTGGCAAATCTACCTTTTTAAGATTAGTACTTCGCGAAGAGCGGCCATCTGCTGGAATCATTCATGTTGCCGGCAAAGAGTTAAACACATTAGCTGATCATAAAGTTCCAGAGCTACGCCGTCAGGTTGGCACGGTATTTCAAGATTTTAGATTACTTCCTAATAAAACAGTTTCTGAAAATGTTGCCTTTACTCTGCATGTACTTGGCTATTCAAATAAACAGATCAGCCGCGAAGTGCCTGAGGTTTTAGAGTTAGTAGGACTTGAAGAAAAAGGTGATCGAAAGCCAAGTGAGTTATCAGGAGGTGAGCAACAACGAGTTGCAATTGCTAGAGCTTATGTTTCACGCCCAACAATTTTGATCGCAGATGAGCCAACTGGAAACTTAGATCCAGCCACCTCAGTTGGCATTATGAAATTGTTAGATCGCATCAATCGTGAGGGAACTACCGTAGTGATGGCAACCCATGACTCTGGCATTGTGGATCAGATGCGCAAACGAGTAATTGAATTAG
>CANLHE010000047.1 GCA_947490605.1 Actinomycetota bacterium | reverse complement strand
ACCAGCTGGTGCGTGCAGACAATGTTTAGTAGATATTGAAATTAATGGCAGAGCATTTCCAAAGCCACAAGCCTCATGCACTATTCCAGTTGAAAACGGCATGATTGTTAAGACTCAATTAACTTCACCAGTTGCTGATAAAGCCCAAAAGGGAGTTATGGAGTTGTTGTTAATTAACCACCCACTTGATTGCCCAGTTTGCGATAAGGGTGGTGAATGCCCATTACAAAATCAGGCAATGTCATCTGGCAGAGGTGAAAGTAGATTTGAAGGAGTTAAGCGAACATTTGAAAAACCAGTTGCAATTTCATCTCAGGTTTTATTAGATCGGGAGCGATGCGTACTTTGCGCTCGCTGCACAAGATTCTCAGAACAAATTGCTGGTGATCCATTTATAACTTTAATTGAGCGTGGTGCACTTCAGCAGGTTGGTATTTATGAAGAAGAGCCATTTGATTCTTATTACTCTGGTAACACTGTGCAAATTTGCCCAGTTGGTGCGTTAACAGGAACCTCATACCGCTTCCGGGCTCGGCCATTTGATTTAGTTTCAACCAACTCTGCTTGTGAGCATTGTGCATCTGGATGTTCAATGCGCACCGATGTTCGTAGAGGCAAAACCTTACGCAGACTTGCTGGCGAAGATGCTGATGTAAATGAAGAGTGGAATTGCGATAAGGGTAGATGGGCATTTAAGTACGAGGTTGCTAAGAATCGAATTACTGTGCCAATGATTAGAGATGCAAGCGGACAATTACAAGAAGCGTCTTGGCCTGAGGCGTTAGCAGCTGCGGCATCGGGATTAAAAAATGCTAGAGCTGGAGTACTAGTTGGTGGACGTGCAACTGTTGAAGATGCTTACGGTTATAGCAAATTTGCTCGCGTAACACTAAATACGAACAATATTGATTTTCGCGCTCGCAGCCACAGCAATGAAGAGTTAGATTTCTTAGCATCGGCATCACTTAATGCAACATATAAAGATATTGATAAAGCAGATCAGGTAGTACTAATTAGTTTTGAACCAGAGGATGAGTCACCAATTGTTTTCTTGCGAATTTATAAGCAGACCCACAAGCGGGCAATCAAAGTTACAAGTATTGCTCCATTTGCAAGCCGTGGTTCACAAAAGCTAAATGCAAAATTAATTAAGACCGCAACCGGTAATGAAGTAGCGGCAATCTCCGTGTTAACTGGATTGACAGCTAAATCAGTGGTTTTAGTTGGCGAGCGAGCATCTGAAACAACTGGTGCATTATCTGCAGTAATTAAATTAGTAAATGACAGTGGCGCAAAATTAGGTTGGATTCCACGCAGAGCTGGTGAGAAAGGTGCAATTGCGGCTGGGGCACTCCCAAATTTACTTCCTGGCAACCGTCCAATAACCGATGCATCAGCCAGAGTAGATATTGCAACAGCATGGAGTATTGATTCACTCCCAAGTGAAGTTGGTATGAGCTCTACTGAAATCATTAACTCTGATCTACAAGCAGTTTTAATCGGTGGAGTAGATCCAATGGATATTTCATCAGATGCGAAGGTAAAACTGGCAAAGAAATTTGTAGTATCCCTTGAGATTAGACAAAGTGATATCACTGAAATTGCTTCAGTTGTATTGCCGGTCGCAGCGGCAGTTGAGAAAAGCGGATCATTTATGGATTGGCAAGGCAGCGCCCGAAATTTTGAAGCAGCAGTTGATCAATCTTTGAACCGAAGTGATGTTCGAATTCTTTCAATGCTTGCAGATGAGATTGGCAGGCCAATTAACTTAGCAACTGTTAAGAGTGCTAGAAATGAATTTGAGTCAATTGGAAATTGGGACGGATTAAAAAACTCGATGAAGCCAGTTGTAGCTGCCTCCGTAATAAACGCAAGTGGTGATGAAGCAGTTTTAAACTCTTGGCGTAATTTGTTAGATAAAGGCTCAATGCAAGATGGTGAGGATAATCTTGCCGGGACTGCCCGTAAATCTATTGTTGTTATTAGCTCAGCGCGAGCTAAATCCCTTGGCGTGAGCGAAAATGATTTAGTAAGAGTTTCAAATGAATACGGTGCGATTACTCTGCCTTGTTCAATTAATGATATTGAAGATTCATCTGTTTGGCTGCCACGTAACTCTCAAAGTAGCCAACTAATTAGAAACTTAGGAACAGTGAGTAATTCGATTGTGAAGGTGGCCAAAGCATGAGTAATGCAGAGTTAATTGGTCAAGACCCAGGTTGGGTTATTGCGCTAAAAGGTTTATTCATTTTCGCTGCATGTGTATTTCTTACCATCATGTCAGTTTGGGCAGAACGGCGCATTGTTGCTCGGATGCAACAGCGAAGTGGACCAAACCGAGTTGGAAAGTTTGGTTTATTACAAGCACTAGTTGATGGTGTGAAGTTGGCGCTCAAAGAGGATTTAATACCAAAAGCAGCTGATCGAATTGTATTTATGCTTGCTCCAATTATAAGTACTACCGCATGCTTCATGGCATTTGCAGTTATTCCATTGACCGGTGAAGTCAATTTCTTTGGTCATCAAACAGTTATGCAATTAACTGATATTTCAGTTGGTGTTCTTTATGTATTAGCAATTGCCTCCGTTGGAGTTTATGGAATTGTCTTAGCTGGTTGGTCTTCTGGATCGACCTATCCACTACTGGGCGGTCTTCGTTCTTCTGCTCAAGTAATTTCATATGAAGTTGCAATGGGATTATCTTTAGTTGCAGTATTTATATATGCAGGTTCAATGTCAACATCTGAAATTGTCGCTGCTCAAGATAAGTGGTGGTATGCAGTAATTCTTTTCCCTTCATTTATTATTTACACAATATCTATGGTTGGAGAAACCAATCGAGCACCATTTGATTTAGCTGAAGCTGAGGGTGAATTAGTTGGTGGATTCCATACTGAGTACTCATCACTTAAGTTCGCATTATTTTTCTTATCTGAGTATGTAAATATAATTGCAGTTTCAGCACTTGCGACTACATTATTCCTTGGCGGATATCACGCCCTTCCTGGTCTGGGCTTTACTGAACAATGGTTAGGCGGCTGGTTTACATTGGCTTGGTTCTTTGTAAAGGTTTTAGGCTTCTTCTTTGTCTTTGTTTGGTTGCGTGGCACATTACCGCGTCTGCGTTATGACCAATTTATGAAGTTTGGCTGGAAAGTTTTAATTCCATTCTCACTCGCTTGGATTATGGTGGTTTCAACACTTCGCGTAATGTCCCAACAGCAAGCCCCTAGAGTAATAATTATTGCCTTTATATTTTCAATAGCGTTGATTTATATTGCAATTACATCCTTAATTGATCGTCAGAAAGTTAATCATGCTAAAGCCGCTAAGGTTACAAACTCTGACGAACCTAACTTTCCAGTACCAGCAATTCCAAACTCTAGATCGGAGCAATTAAATGGCTGATGAATTAACGCCGCGGTCTGATGATTTTGGGTTAGCCAAAGCAGATCAATCAAAAACTCCAATCACAAACCATGAGAGTGCAAGCTTTAGTAAGCAACTACTTGGTTTTTGGGTAACTTTTAAAACTATGTTTAAAAAAGTTAATACGGTGCAGTACCCAGAGGTTAAAGAACCGACAGCGGAAAGATTTCATGGGCGCCATCAATTAAATCGCCACCCAGATGGTCTTGAGAAATGTATCGGCTGCGAATTATGTGCTTGGGCATGTCCAGCAGATGCTATTTATGTTGAAGGTGCTGACAATAAAGAAGGTGCACAATTTTCACCTGGTGAGCGATACGGCAAGGTTTATCAAATTAATTACCTTCGCTGTATTTTCTGTGGTCTTTGTATTGAAGCTTGTCCAACGCGTGCGCTAACAATGACCAATGAGTATGAACTTGCAGATAATACCCGCGGAAAACTCATCTTTGAAAAGGATGATCTGCTTGGCCCACTTCGTGCCGGCATGGTGCCACCGCCACATCCAATGTACCCAAATACTGATGATGGAAATTATTACCGCGGTGAAGTAACCGAATCCCACCCATCTCAAGGTATTCCTAAAAATGATTAGCTTTGCATTAGATATCGGGAAAACTGCCACACCAGAAGCAGTTCTGTTTTATTTCCTTGCACCACTTTCAATATTTGCTGGCGTTGGGATGTTAATTGTAAAAAAAGCAGTTCACTCTGCTTTATTGCTTGCTTGGATAATGATTTCATTAGCAATTTTTTATATTGCTCAAGATGCACTTTTCTTAGGAATCGTTCAGGTTGTTGTTTATACCGGCGCAGTGATGATGCTGTTCCTATTTATATTAATGCTAGTTGGAGTAGATACCTCTGATTCTTTTACTGAAACTATCCGAGGACTTCGACCTATAGCTATCACAGCAGCTATTGGGTTTGGTGGCTTATTAACAACTTTAATCGGCCGGGCAACATTTAATCGGCCAATTACTGGCCTGGCTTCTGCTAACTCCGAAGGAAATGCAAATGGTTTAGCTAAAGAACTATTTACTCAGTATGTATTTGCATTTGAGGTTGTTTCTGCACTTTTGATAACTGCAGCTCTTGGGGCAATGGTTTTAGCACATAGTCAAAAAACAAGATCTCCATTCGCACAGCGAGATCTATCAATTGCTCGATTCAGAAAAGATAATTTAAAAGATGCTGCCGGCCTACCGAGTTCTGGAGTTTACGCACTTCATAACGCAGTTGATGTGCCGGCACTTTTACCAACTGGCAAAGCAGCTCCGACATCAATTTCAGCTGTCCTTGAGGCACGCGGTGACATGATTGAAAGTTCTAAGTTCCAACTTCAGCAGGAAGAGGAGGAGAGGTAATGGCAATCGCTAATTATCTTTATCTTTCTGCAATCCTATTTACGATTGGTGCAGTTGGAGTTGTAATACGCCGCAATGCAATTGTTGTTTTTATGTGTATTGAATTAATGCTAAATGCAGCAAATCTTGCATTTGTAACTTTTGCTCGAATAAATGGAAATCTTCAAGGGCAGGTGGTTGCCTTCTTTACAATGGTCGTAGCCGCGTGTGAAGTAGTAGTCGGTCTTGCAATTATTGTGACAATTTATCGCTCTCGCCGCTCAACATCAGTTGATGATGCAATTTTGTTGAAAAGATAAGCATGCAGACTTCAGCAAACTTGGTTTGGTTAATCGCTCTACCATTATTTAGCTCGGCAATTCTTTTACTAGCTGGCAAGCGTGCTAACTCTTGGGGCCATGTAATGGCAACCATTGTTTCAGCATCAGCTTTCACTATTGGGATTGTTGAGTTTATTGCAATGCAGTCAAGACCAGATGAAAATCGAGCAGTCACACAAAACCTATTTACATGGATTTCTGTCGGATCCCTTAACGTTAATGCTTCATTACTACTGGATCAACTATCTATCTGCTTCGTGCTATTAATTACCGGTGTTGGCACATTAATCCACATTTATTCCATTGCTTACATGTCACACGATCTAGATCGCCGTAGATTTTTTGCCTACCTAAACCTGTTTATAGCCGCAATGCTTTTGTTAGTTCTAGGGGACTCATATTTAAATCTTTACGTAGGCTGGGAAGGTGTTGGTCTTGCTTCCTACCTACTTATTGGTTTTTGGAATCAAAAACCTGCATACGCAACAGCTGCAAAAAAAGCATTTGTAGCAAACCGAGTTGGTGATGTTGGTTTATCACTAGCAATAATGATTGCGTTTGCAACCTTTGGTGATGTTTCATTTGCTGGAATTAAAGAACATGCAGAGCATGCATCTTCAACACAGTTAACTGCAATTGGCTTAATGTTGCTGCTAGCTGCATGTGGCAAGTCTGCACAATTCCCACTGCAATCATGGCTCGGGGATGCAATGGCCGGCCCAACTCCTGTCTCTGCTCTTATCCACGCTGCAACGATGGTTACTGCGGGAGTCTATTTAATTACGAGGTCAAACTTTATTTTTGATGAAGCACCAATTGCACAATTAATGGTTCTTATTGTTGGCGGAATTACCTTATTATTTGGCGCAATCATTGGTACAGCTAAAGATGATATTAAAAAGGCTCTTGCTGCTTCTACAATGTCACAAATTGGTTACATGATTTTGGCAACTGGATTAGGTCCTATCGGTTATGCATTTGCAATTATGCATTTGCTTACTCATGGTTTCTTTAAGGCAAGCATGTTTCTTGGCGCAGGTTCTGTAATGCACGGCATGAAAGATGAAGTGAATATGAGAAAGTATGGTGGAATTGGAAAGTTCATGCCGATTACTGCACTTACATTTGGTCTTGGATATTTAGCGATTATTGGCGTCCCACCTTTTGCCGGTTTTTATTCAAAAGATAAAATTATTGAAACAGCATTTAACGAAGGTGGTATGAAAGGTATAGCACTTGGTCTTGCAACATTACTTGGTGCAATGATCACTGCTTTCTATATGACCAGAGTTGTGATCTTGACCTTCTTTGGAAATGAAAGATGGGGTCATAAAGATGAACCACATGAGAGTCCAGCATTAATGCT
>CANLHE010000046.1 GCA_947490605.1 Actinomycetota bacterium | reverse complement strand
AAGCGCCGCAGCGCATAAAATAACGGGTGGCTGAAAAGCAGAGCACCGGGGCGCAAGCCCAACTTGAAGATCAATATGTAACAGCAATTGTTGTTACCCATGATGGTGTTACGTGGTTAAGTGAAGTTGTTGCATCATTATCTTCACAAAAACTTCAACCTGATCAAATTATTGCAGTAGATAATGGATCAAATGATGGTTCAGTTAAGTTTTTAACAAATGCCGGTATCGAAGTAATTAAAAAATCCCGCAGCACCGGTTTTGGTGAGGCAGTTGCCGCCGCAGTTTCAAAATTACCACCAGCTGCAGTTGATAGCAATGAACAAGAGTGGCTTTGGATATTGCATGATGATTGTGCACCTGACCGATATGCGCTCGCTAAATTACTTGAGGCAGTAACTAGTCGCCCACAAGTCGGTATTGCAGGTCCTAAAATTTTAGGCTGGTATGACCGTAAACATATTTTAGAAGCTGGCATAAGCATCACTGAAAATGGTACCCGCTGGACTGGTCTTGAAGATCGCGAGCAGGATCAAGGTCAACATGATGAAATTAAAAATGTTTTAGCAGTTAGCACCGCTGGCATGCTTATCAAACGTGCCTTATTTGAAGAGTTGGGTGGATTTGACCCTAGCTTAGAATTATTTAGAGATGATATTGATTTAGGTTGGCGCGCACATATTGCTGGTTACTCTGTGATTTGTGTTGGCGAAGCAATTCTCTATCATGCTGAAGCCTCATCATCTGAGCGAAGATCGATTGATGTTAGAGATGCAATTTTACACAGGCCTTTGCTTCTAGATCGTCGTAACGCAGCATTTGTGCTTCTGGCTAATTCGAGTTGGTGGATTTTACCGTGGGTTGCAGTTCAACTTTTATTTACATCAATCGGTAGATCAATTATTTATCTATTGGCAAAGTTGCCTGGTTACGCAGCAGATGAAATTGCCGCTATTGGCTTACTTATTTTTAAGCCTGCTGATTTAATTAAATCAAGAAGGTATCGAAAATCTTCTAGAGTTTTAACGGCTCGAGTTATTAAACCATTTATCCCAGCCCGTAATGCTCAAATTAGATCAATAATTGAGAAAATTTCAGCTGCATTACTAAATGCATTTAAACCAAACCGACAAGAAGTAGAAATAAATCGCGCAAAGAACTACTCCGATATTGGCGTAATTGATGAAAGCTTTGATGAAATTGATTTTAAGCCAGAAAAGAGATTTACTAGATTTAGATACTTAGCTAAGCAGCCATTTTTGTTTGGCATTTTGGTAATTCTGATCATTTCTACTCTCTACTCAAGAAATCGCTTTGGTTTACTCTCTGGTGGAGCGCTACCGATTTCAACAAGCAGTGCTAAAGACTTAATTACTTCATACGCTAATTCATGGCATCTAATTGGACTTGGCAGTAGCAATTCTGCACCATCTTGGATTCCACTTATTGGATTTGCATCACTTATAACAGCCGGTAATCCTCAACTACTAATTACTATTACGTATTTTCTAATTCCAGTTTTGTTATACATATTATTTTATAGAACTGCAAGGAAATATACTTTAACCAACTACTCTGCAGTTTTCGCGGCCATCATCTACTCACTATCACCTGTTGTATTGACCGCTATAAATCAGGGGCGGATCGGAACAATTACGACTGCAATTTTATTACCTCCTATTTTCACCTTACTTGAGAAAAATAAGAAGCTCATAAATCTTACTTGGCGCAAAATCTATTCAATAACTTTGCTCGCCGGCATAGCAGCGGCATTTTCACCCCTATTTCTCTCTGGCTGGGTGCTTTTTCAAATCTCAGTTTTGGTACACCTATATATGACAACTTCTAACTGGCGAGCTTATAAATGGCAGGAAATTGTTAACAACTTAAATAACGATGAGTTTAAAAAGAGATTTGCGCTGCTAATTACTCCAATATTAATTAATATTCCAAACTCTTTAAACCTAATTCTTCACCCAATTACATCTCTGCGTGAGCCTGGACTTTCAATTCCATCCGGTGATTGGTCATCAGTTATTTTGTTCAATCCAGGAGGATCTAGCTCTCCGGCGCTTTACGTATTTGCCCCATTTTTGCTTTACTTACTTATAAGTTTAATTTCATTCGATCAACGCAAATCAGCGAAAATTTCAATAGTAGCAATTGCAATATCTGCAACATTAAGTTCTTACTTTATAGATGGAAATGGCAGCAGCTCTCAAAGAGTTTGGAGTGCGCCATTAATAATTTTTGCCCAGATACTTGCCCTGTTATCAATTTTTGCAATTGCAGAGAGAATTCTGCCTCAACTTAGAAATTCAAATCTTGGTTTCAAACATATCGCATCAGCCGCTACCGTAGTTGCAACTATCATTTCGATGGTTTTGATTACTACTTGGACAACCACTGTAGGCGCAAATTCATTAGTTAAAGCAAACCAAGAAGAAGTTATTCCAGCATTTATAACTGATTTAGCAAATACAAATGAGAAGCCAAAAACATTAGTGATCCGAAAAAGCCCAAAACAATTGCAATATTTTATTACTAGGGGAGAGGACTTAAAGTTAGGAGATCCGGATATAGCAAGTAAAACCCCGGTACAGGTTCATAATTCAATTGTAGATTTAGTAAACGGCATTGGTGCGAATAGTGGCCGAGTATTAGGTTTCTATGGCATCCAATATATATTCATGAAAGATCCTGCTGATGCTGGTTTAGTGCGGACAATTGACGGTATCGGTGGCTTCACTAGAAGTTCTGCAACTAAGGATGGAGTTGTTTGGAAAGTTAATAACTCACTTGCACGGGTTACATATTTAAACAATAAAGGTAAGTATTTTCCAATAAATCTTAATGATGCACCTATTGCATATGTACCCGGAGATGGCGTAATAATTTTGGCTGAGAAATATGATAAGCATTGGGAACTACTATTAGAGGGAAAGTTAATTAAGGCCAGTGAGAATCAATATGGTTTGCCAGAATTTAAGATTCCGAGCAAAGGAAACATCTCATTGGTGCATAATGGAACAAGCCGACGTGCGTGGGTTTCTTTACAACTAATAGTGATAATTACTGTAATTATCTTAGCTTTGCCATCTGGGCGTAAGCGGAGAGAGGTTCCACTTGAGGAGCTAACATGAAAAAAAATCTTTCAAATTTGGGTAAAGGTAAATTTAGCCAGCAAATAGTACTTTTTCCAATAGTACTTATACTCCTCGCTTTACTTTCATATTATGCACCTAGCCAAAGTGAGCAAGTTAAACTGATTTCAACTTATCCAGCTACTGTCTGTCCAGCAGTCGGAAATAAGATTCCCGCTGTTGCATCTTTGAATAACTCGAAAATTCAGCGAAGATTAATTAACGGAATCAGTAAAACATTAAACGCTGGAAAAAATAGCCTTATCGCTTTGAATAATGATGCGCTATTGGTGGAGGGCAACCCTGGTACTGCTTTAACTTTTGTAAATAGTGGTTGGAAATCAGTAGTGCCATGTTCAGTTAGCAACGGCGAGCAGTGGTTTGCAGGTGGTTCTGGTGCACTAATAAGTAAATCTTTTCTCTATATTGTAAACAGTGGCTTCAGTGACTCATCTGTTGAACTTCAGATTTATACTCCAAACGGATTAATCGAACCTAAGAGCGTTGTAATTACTCAGAATTCTACAAAAAAGATTTCTGTCGATACGCTCGTACCAGGTGAGGATTCGATTGTAATTGGCGTAAAGACATTATCTGGTCGAGTTAGTTCGTATCTACTAGATGAACGAAAGAAAGGACTTAAATCTTTAGGTGCAGATTTTGTAGCACCAGTTGCGACTGCAAATAAGAAGGTGACAATAGCTGGTATATCTGGTCTTGCTGGCAAACAAATTTCCAATAATAATTCTGTTGGCCATACTCTGCGTTTGCTCATACCGGGCACTATTGATGCAAATATAGATGTAACTATAAATTCAAATGACGGAAATTTCATTCCCGAAGGTTTAGCTCAATTTAACATTAGAAATCAAAAAGTTTTAGATATCCCATTAACTTTTGCACCAGTCAATCAACCATTTTCGTTAATTATTGATTCAGATCAACCGATCTTGGCCTCAGTTCTTTCAGAATTCACTTTTGGTAAAAGTAAGGAAATTGCATGGGCTACTGGAGCTGATGAATTGAGTAGGTGGAGTGTTAACTTGAGTGGATCAAGACCGTTACTAAGTTTTTCTGGCAATAAAATAAATATACAGATATCGGCTACTACTATAAATGGCAAAAAAATTGATAAAAAAATTACTGGCACTGATTTTCTAGTATGGAATGCACCCAGTGGATTAAATCGATTACAGATAACGGCTAATGGAAAAGGTATTACTGGTGGAGTTATTTTCTTCCCAGAGGTTGGGTCAATCGGCAGTAGCTACATTCCGATGAATAATGGTGCTAATTTGGAAACAGCATCCGAACCAATTTCCGATGCCAGCGTGATTAGTCGGGGCTAAATCCCAACATTTATAGGCCGAGAGCATTAATCTGTTCATATGAAGAAGTTGTCTGGTCGCAGATGCTCTAGGGCAAGTTGTACTACGGCTGCAATAAAAACTCTTACTTATATTTACTCTGACTCAACCGCTGTGCTTGGTCCACTTTCAACTTATGCAGAGCCACATAATTATGATCTCTGTGCAGTTCATAGTGAACGGTTAACTGTTCCAGTTGGCTGGAATGTAATTAAAGAAGAGGTAATTGATTACAACACAGGTCCAACAGATGAGGATTTGATGGCAATTGCGAATGCAGTAAGAGAAGTAGCAAATTCTGATTTAAATAATAAATCGATACAGCCTGAACTGGGTCGCCGCGGTCATTTACGCGTACTACCTTCAAACTAATTTTAAAATTTAAAAAACTTCAAAGTTAAGAGCCTTATGTTAGAGAAAATCATCAAGGCGTATGACATCAGAGGCTTAGTTAAGGATGAGATCACTCCTGATTTTTCATTTTCACTAGGAATCGCATTCGCCAAATTTTTAGAGTATGAACGCGAACCAGCAACGATTGTGGTTGGTGAAGATATGCGACCATCATCGCCATTGCTTGCAGATGCTTTTTCTGACGGAGTTATTAGCCAAGGTATGGATGTAATCAGAATTGGCTTAGCATCAACAGATATGCTGTATTTTGCTTCTGGAAAATTAAACCTACCAGGCATAATGTTTACTGCAAGCCATAATCCAGCAAAATATAATGGCATGAAACTATGCAAAAGCGGTGCCCGACCTATTGGTCAAGAAACTGGATTAGTTAAAATTCGCCAATTAATTGAACAAGGCGTTCCAATCTCAAATCGCCCAATTGGATCTATGCGAAACCAAGATTTATTAAATGAGTATGTGGATTATTTACTCTCACTTTTTCCAGATAAAGCATTCCAAAAGCGAAAATTAAAAGTAGTTATTGATGCAGGTAATGGCATGGCTGGCTTTACTGCGCCAGCAGTAATGGAGCGGTTGAATATTGACTTAATTCCAATGTACTTTGAATTAGATGGAAATTTTCCAAATCATGAAGCAAACCCAATTGAAGCGAAAAATCTTAAAGATCTGCAAAAGCGAGTTAAAAAAGAGAAAGCAGATATTGGTTTGGCTTTTGACGGAGATGCAGATCGGTGTTTTTTAATTAACGAAAAAGGTGAATTAGTAAACCCTTCAGCATTAACATCGCTAATAGCTGTTCACCAGCTAAAAACAAAGCCTGGCTCAACTATTATCTATAATTTAATTTCATCAAAAGCAGTTTCAGAGGTCATAGCTGAAAATGGTGGTATCGGCGTTCGAAGCCGGGTAGGTCACTCATATATAAAAAGCCTTATGGCTGAGTCTGGCGCAATATTTGGTGGCGAACACTCAGGACATTTTTACTTCAGTAATTTTTGGCGCGCAGATTCTGGAATGTTGGCAGCACTTTATGCACTTACTGAACTCATGGCCACAAAAAATACACTTTCAGAGTTGCTTAGGCCATTTAATAGATATGTAGCAAGTGGTGAGATTAATAGTAAAGTTAAAAATGTAGAGAAATCAATTGAGCTAATCCGCAAGAAGTACTGTGATAAATATCTAGTTGATGAGTTAGATGGTTTAACAATTACAGCCGATAGTTGGTGGTTTAACCTTCGGCCATCAAATACTGAGCCCTTACTTAGACTAAATGTCGAGGCAGATACAGAAAAAGAGATGGTAAAGATTAGGGACACCGTACTGTCCTTGATTTAAAGGTGATAAATGGTCGTAACTCAGGGTATCTTTATCCCCTAATTAATAGGATCTAAATAATAGGAGCGTAAATGAGCACCACGACCGCGATTAAAAATGACATTGCAAATCCATCACTAGCTAGTGAAGGAAAAAAGCGGATTGAGTGGGCTGCTCGTAATATGCCAGTTTTGACACAAATTAAAGAGCGCTTTGCAAAAGAAAAACCATTTACCGGAATTCGAATT
>CANLHE010000045.1 GCA_947490605.1 Actinomycetota bacterium | reverse complement strand
TTATCTGCTGGGGTCATAAAGATAAGGATACTGCCTTCACCCAAACCCACTCGGCTACAACCCACTCTGCTCTAACCTAGTGCCACCGTGAAAACTCCAACCAACGCCGCCGCACAACTTGCGATCAGCACACTGACCAAGCAAGCGCCAGAGGCAACTAATTTAGCGATCGCATTTAGAGCAGCTGGTTTCAAGTTAGCACTTGTCGGTGGTCCAGTACGAGATGCAATATTAGGCAGACTTGGTAATGATTTAGATTTCACAACTGATGCGCATCCGAAAGATTGTGAAAAAATCTTAAATAAGTGGGCAGATTCGGTTTGGGATATTGGCGCAGCCTTTGGCACAGTAGCTGGGAAAAAAGGCGATATTACTGTTGAAATTACTACCTACCGAAGTGAAAGTTATGAATTAGATTCTCGTAAACCAAATGTTGAGTTTGGTAAGACAATTGAAGCTGATTTATCCCGCCGCGATTTCACGATTAATGCGATGGCACTTGAGTTAACAACTGATGAGCCAACCTTTATTGATTTATACAACGGGGTTGCTGACCTTCAAAGTAAATTAATTAAAACACCTGGCAAGCCAGAGGATTCATTTAGTGACGATCCACTTCGAATGATGCGAGCTGCCAGGTTTATGAGTCAATTAAATTTCACAATTGATCCAGCAGTTATCACCGCAATTAAAAGTATGACAGCCCGTCTTGAAATAATTTCAGCAGAGCGAATTCGAGATGAGTTTACTAAAATAATAATGAGCGATAACCCACGCCTTGGTATTACCTTATTAGTTGAAACCGGCCTTGCCGATATTTTTCTACCAGAGATTCCAAAGTTAAAGCTAGAGATTGATGAGCATCACCACCATAAAGATGTTTACGAACACACATTAACTGTTTTAGAGCAAGCAATTGCACTTGAATCAAGATTAGGTGGGCCTAATTTAACTCTGCGCCTTGCTGCTTTATTACATGACATTGGCAAGCCAAAAACTAAAGAGTTAATAGCAGGAGGTGGGGTTTCATTTCATCACCATGAAGTAGTTGGCTCTAAGTTGTGTAAAGAGCGAATGAAGAAACTTCGCTTTGATAATCACATTATTAAAGATGTGGCGCAATTAGTTTTTCTACACCTTCGCTTTCACGGTTACGGCAATGGTGAGTGGACTGACTCTGCTGTGCGCAGATATGTCAGAGATGCTGAAGAGCTTCTAATCCACC
Organism: Actinomycetota bacterium; assembly: GCA_947490605.1. Next base: position 5,304 of record CANLHE010000045.1, on the reverse strand, counting down.
TTCACCTACTTACTAGAGCCGATTGCACTACCCGCAACCAAAAAAAGGCGGAAGGCTTAGCTAAAACCTATGATCAACTAGAGGAGCGAATTGCGTTATTAATGGAGCAAGAGGAGTTAAATAAAATTCGCCCAGATTTATCTGGTGAACAAATTATGGAGATTTTAAGTATTAAACCATCTCCTGCTGTTGGTAAGGCGTATGACTTTTTACTTGAATTACGGCTTGAGCATGGCCCATTAGGTGAAGAAAAAGCTAAATCAGAGTTACTTAATTGGTGGAAGCTGCAAAATTAGATTTGCGCATTAACACTGTGGCAGCAAATAAGTAAACCAAGGCAATTACAAATGGCAGTAGCGAAGTAACGCCAGAATCTGGCAAGAGCAAGGCCGCCCCGATTGCACCAATTACAATTCCAGCATTTACTGCTACATCATAAAAAGCAAAAACACGACCACGGTATTCATCATTAATTTTTGATTGCACCAGCGCATCATTTGTGACCTTAATTCCCTGACCACATAAGCCAACGAAAAAAGCACTACCAATCATGGTTATTTCATTAACTGAAAATGCGTAAATTAAAAGTGGTGCGATGCATGCAAACATCAATATTCTCATCCACTTATGTCGACCAAATTTTAAAACTCCATAAGGTGAAATTACCGCGCCTAAACCAATACCAATTCCAGCAATCGCAAGTGCTCTGCCAAAACCAGCAAGACCTGCATCAGGATTCGCCGGATCATTAAAAGTATTTCGCTCTAATAAAAGTGCCATTAAGGTTAAAGCAGTTATTCCACTCCGTTGCATACCAACCGCAAAAATTCCTCGTAATGCATCTGGGTGACGCCGCAAAATCCTTAAACCTTCTAAGATTTCTTTAAAACCTTTATTCTCCTCCGGCATCTCATGCGGCAATGGGCCGATTTCTTTTTTCGTAAGCCGGAAACAACTAAGGGCTGCTGATAAAAATCCAAGCACAGCTAAAATAATTACAACTGAATCTGCAAAATCAGTTCCATATGTTTTATCAACAAAATTTTTAACCGCAATTCCAACTCCGCCGCCGATTACCACCCAAATCGTGCCGCCGGTAACAGCTAGGGCATTAGCTGCAATTAACTCTTCTTTCTTAACTAACAAAGGCAAACCGGCTGATAAGCCAGCTAAAATTAATCGGTTGATTCCAAAAGCGAATAAAACAAATAGAGTTAAAACTATTCCAGTTTTACCATTACTTACTAACCAAGCAATCACAAGTAAATCAATCGCCCGTAGATAATTACAATTTCTAATGATTCGCTGCCGGGAGTAGCGATCTAAAAATGTGCCAACGTATGGGCCAATTAAAGAATATGGAAGTAGCACAACTGAAAATGCAAGAGCTGCCGAAACCGCATTAGGGGCTCGCTCTGGTGAGAACAAAACAAAGCTAGCCAAGGCGGATTGAAATAAACCATCAGTAAATTGCCCAGTCCAGCGAACCGTAAGAATGCGATTTAATCTAGAGCCCTTAGCAACCGGCCAAATTCCCATAGGGCAAGCGTAGTTATTAATTTAGGATTAACCTTGGATCTTATGTTAGCCACGATGCGATCTTCGATCGACTACTCACTGAGCAAAAGAAGAACACTGATTGCGCTATTTCAAGGCGCGGCAAGTGCAATGGATGCATGTGATGCCGATCCATATTTAAGAAGAGCGGCTAAATACCATGGTGAGTTAACTAAACGTTCTTGTCCAGTTTGCAAGAAATTAAAAATTGTTGAGCTGCGATACGCCTTTGGCGATCAACTCGGCCAATACTCAGGTCGGATTAAGAATCAGGAAGAGTTAATCGAAATGCAAAGTGAGTATGGTGAGTTTCGCGTCTATGTTGTTGAAATCTGCACCGATTGTCATTGGAATCACCTAGTTGAATCCTTTTTACTAGGTGATGGTAAATATCGAAAGCCACCACGAAAGGTTCGTACCTTAGCCGATGAGGATTAGCGGTAATCTTGTCGGGTGAGTAATTTGATCGAAAAACTTCCAAGGCTTGCAATATTAGGAGCCGGCTTTTCTTTTGTGGCCGGTGTATTTGTTTTCGGCTTTGCTTACTTCACAGTTTCAATTCCAGATCCAAATGCTTATGTAAATAGTCAATCAACCATCATTCAATATGCAGATGGCAGTGAGATTGGCCGGATTGGTTCTGAAAATAGAACTGTTGTTACCTTAGCTGAAATTCCAGTACAGGTAAGAAATGCAGTGATGGCTGCTGAAGATCGAGGTTTTTATTCAAACCGAGCATTTAGCCCAACTGGTATCGCTAGAGCTGTTTGGAATAACGTGCGCGGTGGTTCATTGCAGGGCGGCTCAACTATCACGCAGCAATATGCCAAGACAGCATTTTTAACACCAGAGCGATCAATTCAGCGAAAAATAAAAGAGTTAGTAATTGCAATAAAACTTGAGAATCAATTTACTAAAGATGAAATTCTTGAAAATTACCTAAACACAATTTACTTTGGCCGCGGTTCATATGGTGTGCAAACCGCATCTCAAGTTTACTTTGCAACTACAGTTGATCAATTAACAACTGCGCAATCTGCGGTGCTAGCGAGTATTTTAAGAAGCCCAGGACTTTATGATCCAGGATTTAAAAAAGAGAATCTACCTAGGTTAGAGAAAAGATTTGCATACGTAATTGATGGCATGGTTGAGGCTAATTGGTTAGATCCAGAAATTGCTAAAAAAATAAAGTTTCCAGTAATTAATCCAAGAGTTACCTCAGGAGCTCTTGCTGGACCTAAGGGATATGTAATCTCATGGGTTGAGAAAGAGTTAAATAAGTTAGGTTTTACCGATGAACAGTTATTAATAGGTGGTTACATAATTAAAACCACATTAGTAAAGGATGCTCAGGAGGCGGCAGTTGCCGCAGTTAATAAAGAGGCGCCAACTAAAGCGCCAGCTAATTTACATATTGGCTTAGCTGCAATTAAGCCTGGTACTGGTGAGATTTTGGCAATGTATGGCGGTCAAGATTATTTAAAGTATCAATTCAATGCCGCTACCCAAGGTATTGCCTCCGGTGGCTCATCCTTTAAAGTTTTTGCATTAGTGGCAGCGCTAGAACAAGGAATTCCGCTCACCTCAATTTGGAATGGTGATTCACCAAAGGTTTACGATGATGGAATTGGTAGGCCTTATGTTGTAAATAATTACGGCGGTGAAACCTGGGGAAACACTTCGTTATTGAATGCAACCATTCACTCGATAAATACTATTTATGTACCACTTGGAATTAAAGCTGGTGTTGAAAAAGTTGTAGATGTTGCACGCCGTGCTGGTATTCCTGAATCAGTTGAGATGGTCGCATCACCTTCAGTATCACTGGGTTCATCAAGCCCACATGTAATTGATTTAGCAAATGCTTACGCTACTTTTGCAGCCCAAGGTGTATACGCCAAACCATTTATTATTAACGAGGTGCAAGGACCTAATAAAGGAATCTTGTATCAAGGAAGAATTCAAGCTCAAGAAGTTTTCAGAAAAGATGTAATGGCAGATTTAACCTATGCTTTAAATCAAATAACAATTAAAGGAACTGGCGCGGTAGTTGGTGCTCGCCTTAACCGTCCCGCTGCTGGTAAAACTGGAACAGCAAATGACAACGCATCTGCTTGGTTTAATGGTTACACCCCAGAGGTTGCCGCCTCAGTTGCTTTCTATCGCGATAATGCAACCGAATCTTTAAACGGAATTGGCGGATTAACCTCCGTAACTGGTGGATCCTTCCCAGCGCGAATTTGGGCAGAGTTTGTTAAAGGTTATTTAGGTAAAGCACCAATTCAAGATTTTCCACCAGCTGTAAATATTGGTGGCACTGAACCACTTAATTTTGTTAATGCAGTTCCAGAGATGGATCCAGCTTTAATTCCACCGTCTCCTACACCTACACCTAAGAAAAAGAGGTAAATCTTGCTTACCAAAATGGTAAGTGGATCCTTTATCGCAGCGGTATTTACTAGTGCATTACTTTCTTTTCTAAAATTTAATCATTGCCGGCTTAATGATTGGGCCTCCCCAGATAATTACATCCACGCCTGTTATACCGATATCCCTGCTTTATTTTCAGAGCGCGGCTTAGATACCAACACATTTCCTTATCTCTCAGCTACTAACTCAATTGAGTACCCACCAATAATTGGCTTAGGAAACTGGTTAATTAGTTTTATTACCCCAAATACAAACTCACACCGCTGGTTTTTTGATATTAATATTTTATTAATCACCATCTTATTTTTTGGCTGCGCGTTAATTGTTAGAAAAATGCAACCACAACTTACCTACCTCTTTATTTTTGCACCAGCGGTAATTGCTAGCCTTTTTATCAATTGGGATATTTGGGCGGTAGTTACCGCGCTCCTTGCAATCTATTACTTTGATCAGAAAAAATTTGAACTAAGTGCAATCTGGCTTGGGGTATCAATTGCCACTAAATTTTTTCCAATCGTACTCTTACTACCAATCGCGGTTATTTTTTATCGTAATAAAAAAGTAAGAGAGTTGTTTAGATACCTATCTACCACCTTCATAATCTGGGCAGCTTTTAATCTGCCAATCATGCTTACCTACTTTGATGGTTGGTGGCGGTTTTATAAATTAAATCTTGAGCGAAGCGCTGATTTTGGTTCGATTTGGTATGGCCTCTCCTTATTAAATATAGATTCACCATCCCTTAATCTGATCTACCCAGTTATTTCAATTGGATTATTTGCCGGCTTTACTTTTTTTCTAATTAAATTAAAGAAGACACCGAAGCTGGCGCAGGTGGCGTTATTTGCCGTGGTTATCTTTACAACAGTTGGCAAGGTTTACTCACCACAGTTTGTTTTATGGCTTACCCCGCTTGCAGTAATTGCCTTAACAAATAGCCGCCAACAAATTACTTTTTGGCTTTGGCAAGCTTCTGAGATTATTTATCATCTAGCTATTTGGCAGTACCTAGCCCTCTTTACTGGGGCACAATTTGGTCTGCCAGATGGTGGTTATGTAATTGCGATTGCACTTCGGGTGGTCGGAATCTCTTGCTTTACCTATGTATTAATGCGGGATTTAGCTGGCACTTCCACAGGAAAATTGAGCGCAATTTCGCGCTGACAGCCTTCGCGGTTATCCTTAGCCTCAACACCTGCCGCGGAAATCCCGTGGCCGCTTTAGTCCAGAGGTGGTTTTAAATGCGTCGCTATGAACTCATGGTCATTTTAGATCCTGATTTAGAAGAGAAAACCGTATCCCCAAGTCTTGAGACTT
>CANLHE010000044.1 GCA_947490605.1 Actinomycetota bacterium | reverse complement strand
TCTTGATCTGCGGTACCAACTGGCAGGTCACCTTTTGCTGAGATAATTTCTTTAGCAATATCTCTAAGTGCTGCTACCGTAATTAAATTCTGATCACTTCCAGTTTTAGCTGATCCCATACTCTCTAAAAAAGATTTGGCACCTGCTAATGCGCCAGGATCAATTCCCATTTCTGAGAATTGCTTTAGCAATGCTTCAAAATCTGGTTGTCCTTCATTTGGTAAAAACCCAAAACTCATTTACCCAACCACCCTCATCGCTTTGACCTTAAGATATCTGATTCTAATAGAACAATAATGACACCATTTTTCTTCCCTGCTCATTAGGATTACCTATATGAACTCAGCCTCGGCCGCCGCCCTAATTTGGTGGGTTATCCCGATCGGTGCCGTGCTTTGCGCGATTGGCTATGGAATCTGGATCACAAAATACAAATCAAAGTATGACAACCAGACAAACCGCTCGGTTAATAGTTTTAATAAATTTCAAAATACCTTTAAGAAAAAGAAGAGTAATTAGATTATTTAAATGAAATCTATTCTGCCAGTAAGGCCTAAATTTCCTACCCCAACAAAAATAGCGGTGCTTCTCTTACTAGTTGCTGCCTTTTTCTTACCTTCACCATTTGTAATACTTTCACCAGGTACACCACAAAATATTTTAGGTTCAGCAATCACTATCAGTGGCGCAAAAACCTATCCGACCACCGGAAAGTTATCAGTTACATCGGTGATGGTTACCGACCCAGATTCTTACATAACTGGGTTTGATGTTTTGTATGGTTGGTTTGATAAAAACCGAGCAGTTCTGCCTCGAGCTGAAATTTATCCAAAGGGTGAGAGCACTGCCCAATCTATTAAAAATGGCACAGATGAGATGAATAGCTCGCAAGCTAATGCAACCGCGGCTGCGCTCTCATACCTTGGCTATCAAAGCACCTCAAAGTTAGTAATTGTTGAAGTTAATGAAAAATCCAATGCTTATAAATCACTTTTGGCACAAGATGAAGTGATATCAATCGATGATAAAACATTTAATTCCCAACCAGACATTATCGATTTTTTAGATAAAAAAACACCGGGAGATTTAGTCAGTATCAAAGTTTTGCGCTCAGGCACTGAGATAGTGAGTAAGCAAATCAAACTTTCAGCCCGAGATGATGGATCTGCTTTTATCGGCATAAATATTGAACAAAAGTTTGTCTTTCCAATTGATGTGAGAATTAAACTTGCTGAAACTGGCGGACCAAGCGGTGGCTTGATTTTTGCATTGGGTGTAATTGAGAAGTTAACACCAAAAGATTTAATTCATTCCAGAAATATTGCAGGAACTGGCACAATTACATCCGAAGGTAAGGTAGGCCCAATCGGAGGAATTGCTGAGAAAATAATTGGAGCGAAAAGAGATGGCGTTAAAATCTTTTTAACACCGGCTCAGAACTGCAGTGATATAAAAGACCAGAGCCAGCTAACAAATAGCGGCGGATCCGGGGAGATGAAAATTGTGCCGGTCGCCACACTTACTGAGGCAATTTCAGTACTAAATCTGCCAGATAATGGTAAATATCCAAGTTGTGGAGTGATTTCCTAGAAATAGATAAGATCGGCTAATGAGCAACTCTGGTTTTGGTGGCGGCGGATTTAATCGCAATAACAACCCATTTGGCGGTAGTGGTCTTGGTGGTAATTTTCCAAACCCATTTGCAAATCGCGGACCTGGAAAACGTCGAGTAAGTCCACTAACAATTACTGCAATTGTCTTATTTGTTTTAAGTAGTATTTTGATTTCTTCAAGCGGTTTTTATGCTGACTTACTTTGGTATCGCTCAGTTGATTTTGTAAACGTTTGGCAAACAACATTGTTCACTAAGATTTATTTATTTATTGGGTTTGGACTTGTAACTTCATTATTTATTACATTAAATATTTATCTAGCCTTTCGCAAGCGTCCAATTTATGTTCCAGTAGCAGTTGAAGCTGATAATCTTGAAAGGTATCGGGCTCAACTTGAGCCAATTCGTAGGCTTGTTGGTATTGGCGTATTTTTAACACTCTTCTACTTTGCTGGCAGTACTGGTTCCAGGCTATGGCAACAGTGGTTGCTATTTAACAACTCAACAAATTTTGGAACTGTCGATCCACAATTTGGCAAAGATATTTCATTTTTTGCCTTTAAGTTACCGATGTACCAATCATTAATAGGTTGGGGTATCTCAACCATTATTTTGGCATTACTAGCCGCAGCAGCAGTTCACTACATCTATGGTGGTATTCGCACTCAAGTAAAAGAAGATCGAACAACTGTTGCCGCTCGGGTTCAGCTTTCTATTTTGCTAGGTCTTTTAGTATTACTAAAAGCTGTTGCATATTGGTTTGATCGCTACGCCCTTACTTTAAAAGAGGGTCGATTAATTACCGGACTTACCTATACAGATGTAAACGCCCTTCTTCCTGCCAAATCAATATTGGCAGCAATTGCAGTGGTTTGTTCCTTGCTCTTCTTTGCCAACATTGTTCGCAAATCATGGTTATTACCGACTGCCGGTGTGGCATTAATGGTGATTGCCTCAGTATTAATTGCTGGCGTTTATCCAGCAACAATCCAACAATTTCAAGTTAAACCATCTGAATCCACTAAAGAGGCTCCTTATATTCAGAAAAATATTGATGCAACCCGTATTGCTTATGGCTTAGATGGGGTTGAGGTTAAAGATTATCAAGCAACAGTTACTACTTCAGCTGGCCAACTAGCAAATGATGCGGCAACAATTGCCAATATTCGTTTAATGGATCCAAATGTTTTATCGGCAACTTTTAGACAATTACAACAAATTAAGCCGTACTACAGCTTTGCTGATTCACTAGATATTGATCGTTACACAATTAATGGTAAAGAGCGCGATGTAGTTGTTTCTGTTCGTGAATTAAATATTGATGGTAATCCATCTCGAAATTGGATTAATGATCACTTGGTATATACCCATGGTTTTGGAATGGTTGGCGCGTTTGGAAATACCGTTGATGCTGATGGCAAACCAAGCTTTACAGTTGGCGACATTCCACCTACAAAAGGCTTAGGTGAGTTTGAGCCTCGCATTTATTTTGGTGAAAATGTTCCAGATTATTCAATTATTGGCGGACCAGCAGCAAGTAATCCAGTAGAGCTTGATTACCCAGATGATAACTCTGCAAATGGTCAAAAGAATTACACATATACCGGCAAAGGTGGCGTGCCGATGGGTTCAATCTTCTCCCGTTTATTATTTGCAATTAAATATCAAGAGCAGAGAATTGTTTTATCTAACTTAATTAATGCTGATTCAAAGATACTTTTTGATCGTCATCCACGCGATCGAGTGGCAAAAGTTGCGCCTTGGTTGACGTTAGACGGGGATCCATATCCAGCAATAATTGATGGCAAAATCCTTTGGATAATTGATGGATATACAACTAGTGCGGGATACCCAAACTCTCGACTGGTAAATCTTGCAAATACTGGTGATGCGCTAACGAGTAGATCAAATGCGGTTGCTTCACTAGATGATAAAAATGTTAACTACATTCGAAACTCAGTTAAAGCAACTGTTGATGCTTATGATGGAACCGTTTCTTTGTATCAATGGGATGAAAAAGATCCAGTATTAGCAACTTGGAGTAAAGCGTTTCCAGGAACCGTTAAGCCAAAGAGTGAAATTTCACAAGCATTATTAGCTCATGTTAGATACCCAGAGGATATGTTCCGGGTTCAAAGAGATATTTTGAGTGCTTACCATGTCACTACCGCTGATGCTTTTTATGGCGGCCAAGACTTCTGGCGCGTACCACTTGATCCTTCTAGTTTTGGATCAAACTCTGGAAATCAACCTCCTTATTACTTAACTATGCAAATTCCTGGTCAAAGTAAGCCGACATTTTCTTTGTACACACCATTTGTACCAAGAGGTGGACGTGAGAACTTAACCGCTCTCGCAGTTGTTAACTCTGACGCTGGTGATGAGTATGGAAAAATTACTGTGCTACAACTTCCACGATCAACAAATATTGCTGGTCCATCCCAAGTTTCATCTAACTTTGAGGCAAAGCCTGAAGTAGCAACCTCACTTTCATTGCTCCGCCAGGGTGGATCTGATGTAGTGCTAGGTAACTTATTAACCCTTCCAGTTGGTAAGGGCTTACTTTATGTGCAACCAGTTTATGTAAGAGCAACCGGAAATACTGCTGCTTACCCACTACTACAAAAAGTATTAGTTTCTTTTGGAGATCAAATTGGATTTAGTGAAACCTTACAAGGTGCGCTAGACCAAGTATTTGGTGGCAACTCTGGAACTACAGTTTCGGACAATCAATCTAATGCGCCAATAAATGGTGGGGTTGGTAGTAGCCAAGCGATTAGGTCTGCAATTGCTTCACTACAATCTGCATATGCAGATCTTGAAGCTGCACAAAAACGTTTAGATGGCGCTGCTGAAGACAAAGCAAGAGCAAGAGTTAAAGCAGCAATTAGCGCATTAGTTTCTGCTCAAAATAGATAATTAATACAACCCATTTGGGTTAATTGCCCATCTGCTCTAAGATTTCATTACCGACGCGGGGTGGAGCAGCTCGGTAGCTCGCTGGGCTCATAACCCAGAGGTCGTAGGTTCAAATCCTGCCCCCGCTACCAATTTTTACTTGATACGTAAACTATTTACAACCACAAATAGTGAAGAAATCGACATTGCACCAGCTGCATACATTGGTGCCAAATTTCCACTTGCGGCAACTGGTATGCAAACAATGTTATATAAAAAAGCCCAAATTAAATTAGATTTAATTATTTTTGTCGTTTTCTTTGAAATTCTTATGGCATCAAGGGCAGCAATCAGAGAAGGTCTTATTAAGGTTATATCTGCTGCGGCAATTGCAGTATCTGTGCCAGATCCCATTGCAATACTTAAATCAGATTGGGCAATAGCTGCAGCATCATTAATTCCATCACCAATCATTAAGACCTTACCTTTTTCTTGGAGTGATACAACAAAATCTAATTTGTCACTAGGATAAGCAGAGGCAAAGATATGATCAATTGGAATTCCTACTTGAGCGCCCATTGAGATTGCCGCAACTTCACCATCTCCAGTAACCAACCAAGTATTTAATTTGGCAGCATGTAATCTATTTATTGCATCTTTACTATCGGGTTTAACCTGATCGCCAACTTCAAATACTCCATATGCCAGTCCATCGATTGCAAGAACAGCAACTGAGTTCGCTCTTGCTTTAGCAGCCTCAATCGCAGCAGTTAATTTAGGTGAAAATTCGGTAGTACTACGAGCAATTGAGATTGGTGATCCGATTAAAACCGCTTTAGAAGTAGCTAATCCAACTGGGTGGACTCTAGCTGCAGCACCAACACCAGATGTGTGCTCAAAATCAGTAACAGTAAATGATTCAATACCTTGTTTTGATAATGCATTTGCAATCGCGACTGCAATTGGATGTGAATCAAGACTTTCAATACTTAATGCGTAACTCATCAGATCAGAAGCTCTGATGGCAGTGCTCTCTGTGGAAAGTGGATTATCAATCAAAACCATCTCTTGTAGGAGCATTTGACCAGTAGTTAAGGTTCCAGTCTTATCAAAGACCACATCGGTAATTCCAGTTGCTTTTTCAATTGATCTTGGAGATCTAATAACTATGCCGCTCTTTGCCGCTTTACCAGATGCAACTAGAAGTGCAATTGGAGTTGCTAGCCCAAGTGCGCATGGGCAGGCAATAACTAATACAGCTACAGCAGTAGCGATTGATTGAGATAGGGCCGTTCCATTTAAGTACCAGGCAATAAAAGTTGAAAGTGAAAGTAATAAGACAATAGGTACAAAAACCCTACTTACGCGGTCAGCTAATTGTTGAGCAGGTGCTTTCTCTGATTGTGCGGCAAGTACCATTCGAGTAATTCGAGCTAATTCTGTATCTGATCCAATTCGACTCGCTCTAACAATTAAATTACCATTGTTATTAATCGATCCAGCAAATACCAAATCATTTATTGCTACTTCAATAGGTGTCACTTCTCCAGTTAAAAATGAGTTATTAATTGTGCTAAATCCAGAAACCACCTGTCCATCTGTTGCAATTGAGTCTCCCGGCTTTACAACAAATAAATCACCGATCTCAAGCTCATCGATGGAGATTACTGATGTGATCCCTCCACGCTTTACTTCGACAGTGCCTGCAGATAACTTAAATAACTCAGCTAATGCTGAGCCGGCTTTGCGCTTTGCTCGATGCTCTAAATATCGACCAAGCATTACGAAGAATATTACCGCTGATGAAACTTCAGCATAAATCGCGGGCATTACATTATCTTTTAAAACATAGGTTGATGCCGAGTAGATGCTCCATCCAAGTGCTACAAGCGAACCTAATGAGACCAAAGTGTCCATAGTTGGGTGAGTTAAATTTTTGATTGCAGCTCTATGAATTGGCCAAGCTAAAACAAAAACAACTGGAACCGATAAACAAATTAAAAACCATGTTGTAATTGGTGCA
>CANLHE010000043.1 GCA_947490605.1 Actinomycetota bacterium | reverse complement strand
TAATTGCGATCAACGCAGCATCAATGTCAACTCAATTAGCTGGCTTGCCATTCTCTGGCCCAATCGGTGGTGTGCGTGTTGCACTTATCGAAGGTCAATGGGTTGCTTTCCCAAATCACTCTGATTTAGAAAAAGCTGTTTTTGACATGGTAGTTGCCGGTCGAATTTCAGATGGCGATGTTGCAATCATGATGGTTGAAGCAGAGGCTACAACTAAGACCATTGATCTAATTAAAGCTGGCGCAACTGTGCCGACTGAAGAGATTGTTGGCCAAGGATTAGAGGCAGCAAAGCCATTTATTCGCATACTTTGCGAAGCACAGATGGCGCTTGCTAAGCAGGCTGCAAAGCCAACTGGTGAATTCCCAGTATTCCTTGATTACCAAGATGATATTTATGCAGTTGTTGAAAAGGCTGCAAAGGATGATCTAGCTAAGGCATTAACAATTGCTGGTAAGCAAGAGCGTGAGACAAAGCTTGATGAGATCAATAAGGCTGTTACTGCGAAGATCACAGTTGATTTTCCAGAGCGCGTCAAAGAGATCTCAGCTTCACTTCGCTCAGTTACTAAGAAATTAGTACGCCAGCGAGTATTACGCGAGAAGATCCGTATTGATGGTCGCGGTCTACGCGATATCCGTGCATTAACCGCTGAAGTTGAGGTAATTCCTCGCGTTCACGGTTCGGCAATATTTGAAAGAGGTGAGACTCAGATTCTGGGTGTTACAACTTTAAATATGCTTAAGATGGAGCAACAGTTAGACACTCTTTCTCCAGAGGATCACAAGCGTTATATGCATAACTACAACTTCCCGCCTTACTCTGTTGGTGAGACTGGTCGAGTTGGATCTCCAAAGCGTCGTGAAATTGGACATGGTGCGCTCGCAGAGCGTGCATTACTTCCAGTTCTACCAACTCGCGAAGAGTTTCCTTATGCAATTCGTCAGGTTTCAGAAGCCTTAGGTTCAAATGGATCAACATCTATGGGATCTGTTTGTGCTTCAACAATGTCACTACTAAATGCAGGTGTGCCACTTAAGGCAGCTGTTGCTGGTATTGCAATGGGACTTATCTCTGATGATGTTGATGGCAAAACTGAGTATGTAGCACTTACCGATATTTTGGGCGCAGAAGATGCATTCGGAGATATGGACTTTAAAGTTGCTGGTACAAAAGAGTTTGTTACCGCACTTCAATTAGATACAAAACTTGATGGTATTCCAGCATCCGTTCTTTCAGCAGCATTGCTGCAAGCAAAGGAAGCTCGTCTTGCCATCCTTGATGTTATGAATCAAGCAATTTCATCTCCAGATGAAATGTCACTGCTTGCTCCTCGCATTATTTCAATCAAGGTACCTGTTGACATGATCGGTGCAGTTATCGGGCCTAAGGGCAAGATGATTAATCAGATTCAAGATGAGACAGGCGCAGACATCACCATTGAAGATGATGGAACTATTTATATCGGTGCAACTGAAGGTTCTGCCGCTGAGGCTGCGAAGGCGCAAATTAATGCGATCGCAAATCCAGTACAGCTTTCTGTTGGCGATAAGTTCAATGGTTCTGTTGTAAAACTTGCAACATTTGGTGCTTTCGTAAACCTAGCTCCAGGTAAAGATGGCTTGCTACACATCTCGCAAATTCGCAAGATGCATGGTGGAAAGCGCATTGAAAACCTTGAAGAGGTTATGAAGGTTGGCGAGAAGATTGAAGTTGTAATTAATGAGATTGATCCAAAGGGTAAATACTCATTAGTTCCGGCAAATCTTCCAGAAGAAGCAAAGAGCGAGTAATTTGGCAAGAACGGTCTTACCTAGTGGCTTACGAATAGTCACGGAAGAGGAAAGATCTGTTCGCTCTGCAGCTTTTGGTATTTGGGTTAATGTTGGCTCCCGCGATGAATCAGTTTCAACCGCGGGAGCTTCACATTTTCTAGAGCATTTATTATTTAAAGGAACTAAAAAACGCTCATCCCTTGAAATTTCATCCGCTATTGAAGCGGTCGGTGGCGAAACAAATGCATTTACCTCCAAGGAGTACACCTGCTTTTATGCCCGGGTAATTGATAAAGATCTTCCACTTGCAGTTGATGTAATTAGTGATTTGATCACTTCATCGGTAGTTAAGCCAGATGATGTTGATGCTGAGCGTAAAGTTGTTCTAGAAGAGATTGCCATGCGTGATGATGATCCAAGTGATCTAATCCATGATCTTTTTTTAGAGAAGTATTACGGTGATACACCACTTGGTCGGCCAATTTTAGGAACTGTTGAATCCATTAAAGGCATGAGCCGAAGTACCGTTTTTAATTACTATCAAAATAGATATAAACCAGAGGATTTAGTTGTCTCAGTTGCTGGAAATATTAAGCATAAAAAAGTAGTTGAACTGGTTGAAGATGCACTTTCCAAAGATGGTTTTCTCGATCAACCTAAAACAGATTTTAAAGTAAGAAAATCACCTGCAATAAAGGTTCCTGGCAAAGGTGAAGTAACTCTGCTTGATCGCAAAACTGAACAAGCACATATTGTTTATGGCGTACCAGGTGTTGCTAGGGATGATAAGCGCAGATTTGCATTGAGTATTTTGTCTTCTGCTTTAGGTGGCGGAATGTCATCAAGATTGTTTCAAGAGATTAGAGAAAAGCGTGGCCTTGCATATTCAACCTATGCATATAGTCAACAATTTGCCGGTAGCGGTGTTTTATCTTTTTATGTTGGCTGCAAGCCTGATAAAGCAGAGGAATCAATTAAAATTATCCAATCGATATTGCATGATGTGGCGGAGAATGGTTTGACGATGGAGGAGATTAATCGGGCAAAGGGAGCAGTTTCTGGATCACTGGTATTAAGCCAAGAGGATACTGGTTCTAGAATGACCAGAATTGGCAAAAGTGAGTTGGTTTATGGCCAGGTCCTAAGCTTTGATGAAATTTTGCGCGAGATTTCTAATGTAACACATGAGCAAATTAAGGAAATTGCCCGCCAAATCCTGCCGACATCTCCTACCCTTGCGGTAGTGGGACCATTTAGGTCAAGTAGTAAATTTGAAAGGTTAATCTCATGAAGGTTGCAGTGCTAGGCGCCAAAGGAAGAATGGGCGCGGAAACAGTTGCGGCTATTGAAAGTGCAAGCGACTTAACACTTAGTTCTGCATTAGATCTAGGTGATTCATTAGATCAGCTCGTTAAAACCGGTACAGAGGTTGTTATTGATTTTACGCACCCTGATTCAGTAATGAAAAATCTTGAGTTTGCAATAAACAACGGCATTCATGTTGTCGTTGGTACTACTGGATTTGATGATAAAAAGCTTTCTGAACTAAAAAATCTACTCTCAAAGAATCCAAAAGTTGGCGCATTAATTGCTCCTAACTTTGGCCTTGGCGCAGTCCTTATGATGCAGTTCTCTCAAAAAGCTGCCCAGTACTTTGAAAGTGTTGAAATTATCGAACTACATCATGCAAATAAAGTTGATGCTCCATCTGGAACAGCAATTAGAACTGCCGAGCTAATTACCGATGCTAGAAAGCAAAGCAAAAAAGGTGTGATGCCGGACGCTAGCAAAACAATTATCCCGGGAGCTAGAGGAGCCAAGGTTGGCGATGTACCGATTCACTCCATTCGCTCTCATGGCTATGTTGCTCACCAAGAGGTAATTTTTGGTGATTCGGGTGAAACTTTAAGCATTAGACATGATTCGATTAATCGCGCTGGATTTATGCCAGGAGTATTAATTGGAGTTAGAAATGTTGCAAAACATCCAGGACTAACAGTTGGTCTTGAAAATTACATGGAGGGAATGAAATGAGCGATATAACAGTATATGGGGCTGAATGGTGTGGAGATTGCCGCCGTTCTAAGAGATTTTTAGATTCAAATAATGTGAAGTACAACTACATTGATGTTGAAGCGGATGCAGCGGCAAGTGATAAAGTTATTGAAATTAATGGTGGCATGCGTTCAATACCAGTAATTATTTTTTCAGACGGTACTCACTTAACTGAGCCTTCAGATATAGCTCTTAAAGAGAAACTAGAGGCTTTAAAAGTTCTTTAAAACCAGTTGTAAATTGCGGCCGAAGTAATGGCTGCTGATATCACTACAACCGGGAAAGGTGCTTTAAACTTTAAAGCAATTAGTGCTACGCCAACGCCAGCCAGACGTTGATCTATCACTAACTCCTTTTTATCTGCAAATGTTTGAACACCAACTAATGCACTTAGTAGAACTATTGGAACCAAAGTGTTTATTCTTTTAAACCTTGGTTTATCTAGCCATTTTTCTGGAACGCTGTGACCAAAATACTTATTTAAAAACGCGGTAACACTAGCGCCAATAACTGCTATCCATATTTGGCTCATTTTTTCCACCCAAAAATGATGGCCAAAATTACAGTTGTAATAATAGGAACACCGGCAGGGGTAAGAGGTGTAAGTATTAATGCCCAAGAGATGGCAGCAGCCGAGACTATAAATTGAGTCTTATTTTTAAGTCTTGGCCAAATTAGACCACAAAATGCAGCGGGCACTGCTGCGTCTAATCCCCAAACTGATGGATCACCAATTGCACTTGCACCAAGTGCACCTAGGAAAGTAAATAGATTCCAAAAGACATAAACACCAATGCCAGTAATGTAGAAACCACGTTTTCTATCTGCATCATTTTCCTGCAAAGTTGCAACCGCGGTTGATTCATCAATTGTGATTTGAGCTGCGAGAATTCTCTTAATTCCTTTAACTTTTAAAATTGGCGCCATTTGAAGACCGTAAAGTGCGTTACGAAATCCAAGCAAGGTCGCGGTAGCAATTGCACTAATTGCTCCACCACCAGCTCCCATAATTCCAACGACAGCAAATTGCGATGCACCCGAGAATAGAAGCAGTGAAAGTAAGCAGGTCTGAATAATTGAAAAGCCAGCGGTCACACCGGCGGCGCCAAAGGCGGCACCATAAAGCCCGACAGTGAAAGCAACGCTAAGAGCGGTGCGATCTATCGGGTTTGACCGAGGATTTATTGACACGCCGACACTTTAATCCAGCCATTCATCAATTACCAAAGATAGGGTCGCAACCATGAGTGATGAGATCGTTTTTCGAGAGGATATGTCGGTTGAGTTAGTTAAATCTAGCGCAAGCGATGCAGATGTTATTTGGGCTGCTCGGGTTTCAACCGCTGGCGATAAATCACTAGAAGATGTTGGGGGTGATGCTTCTAAGTCTGAAGGGCTAATTAATTATTTAGCCAGAGAGCGTCATGGTTCTCCATTTGAGCACACATCAATGACTTTCTTTATTTCAGCACCTATTTTTGTATTCAGAGAGTTTATGCGCCACCGAATTGCTTCTTATAATGAGGAAAGCGGAAGATACCGAGAGTTAAAGCCAGTTTTTTATATTCCTAGCAAAGAAAGAAAGTTAGTGCAGATCGGTAAAGCTGGTGCTTATACATTTGTTGATGGCACACCAGAGCAATATGAAATTACCGTTAAATCAATTAAAGAAACTTGCGCATTGGCATATGAAAATTATCAGAAAATGTTAGATGCTGGAGTTGCAAGAGAGGTTGCTAGAGCAGTATTGCCAGTAACTTTGTACTCATCAATGTATGTGACTATGAATGCTAGGGCCTTGATGAATTTTCTTTCCCTTAGAACTTCGCGCGAAGGTTCACATTTTCCGTCATATCCACAACGGGAGATCGAGATGGTGGCAGAGAAGATGGAAGCCGAGTTTGCCAAACTAATGCCTATTACCTATGGAGCATTCCAAAAATCCGGCCGCATAGCGCCGTAAATAAGCGGTAGCCTTAAGCCATGCAGATCACTCCACCATTTGGCAGATTAATTACTGCGATGATTACGCCCTTTTCAAAGAGTGGCGAGATTGATTGGGCTGGAGTAGAAAAAATTGCAGCACACCTTGTTTCAACTGGTCATGATGGAATTGCAGTTAACGGCACAACCGGTGAAGCGCCAACCACTTCAGATGATGAAAAAGATCAAATAATTAAAGCTGTACGAAAAGTTGTTGGCGATAAGATTAAAATTATCGCTGGGGCTGGAAATAATGAAACCTCTCACTCAGTAGAGCAAGCACAACGAGCAGCAAAAGCTGGAGCTGATGGTTTATTAGTTGTTACTCCTTATTACAACAAACCACCACAAGCCGGAATTGAAGCCCACTTTCGGGCAATGGCTGATGCCACTGATTTGCCAGTAATGATGTATGACATTCCAGGAAGAACTGGAGTGGAAATTGAGTCAGATACGATTGTTAAATTAGCAGAGCATAAGAATATTGCCGCTTTAAAAGATGCAAAGGGAAATCCAGCTGCTACTTCTTGGGTAATCAAAAGATCATCAATTCCAGTTTATTCCGGTGATGACATTTTGAATTTGCCATTGCTTTCAGTTGGCGCAGTCGGTTTTGTATCGGTTTGTGGGCACACTGTTGGTGCAGAGTTAAGAGCAATGCTAGATGCATGGTTTGCTGGTAATTCAAATAAAGCTCTTGAGATTCATCAGCAATTACTTCCAGTATTTACTGGAACATTCCGCACGC
>CANLHE010000042.1 GCA_947490605.1 Actinomycetota bacterium | reverse complement strand
CAGCGCTCCTTAAAGCGCTGGAAATAGCCAAAAGCAATGGTTTATTAAATTGTGATCTACCTTCGCAAATTACCTTAGATCGTCCTAAGAATCGCGACCATGGTGATTATGCAACTTCAATCTCACTTGGTCTTGCTAAAGCAGCTAATTTGCAACCGCGGGTGATAGCTGAGGTGATTGTTAAATCTTTAACTGATAATAATTTATTAACTGCTGCTGGCATAAGCAAGGTTGAGATTGCAGGTCCTGGATTTATAAATATAACTTTAGAAAGTGCAAGTCAGGGCGCAGTTGTTTCCCAAATACTTATCGAAGGAAAGAAATACGGCAGTGGAAAATCTTTAGCGGGCAAGAAGATTAACCTTGAGTTTGTTAGTGCAAACCCAACTGGTCCACTTCATTTAGGTCACACTAGATGGGCAGCGGTTGGAGATTCATTGGGAAGAGTTTTAAGTGCAGCAGGTGCTGTAGTTTCACGCGAGTTTTATATTAATGATCGTGGAAATCAGATGGATCTCTTTGGGCAATCCCTATTTGCTGCCTCACAAAATAAAGCTATCCCAGAAAATGGCTATCACGGTGAGTACATTGGTGATTTAGCTAAGCAAATAGTTAAAGAAAATCCAGCTTTTAGCAAACTTACTGGTGATGATGCGATGGCAGCATTTAGAGATACAGGTTATAAATTACAAATTGAGCAACAACGGCAAGTATTAGATAACTTCGGTACCCACTTTGATACCTGGTTTTCAGAGCGCACTCTTTATGAGAATGATTTCTTTACTCACACACTTGCAAAATTAAAATCCTTAGGCCATGTTTACGAAGAAGAGGGTGCAACTTGGCTTCGTACCACCGACTTTGATGATGATAAAGATCGGGTAATGATTAAATCTGATGGAACATTTGCCTATTTTGCCTCTGACTCTGCATATTATGTTAGCAAGCGAGAGCGCGGATTTAATTTATGTATTTATATGTTGGGCGCAGATCATCATGGTTATGTTGGCCGAATAAAAGCAATCGCAGCATGTGCTGGAGATGATCCAAGTAAAGATATTGAAATATTAATTGGGCAGATGGTAAAGATTATGGAAGGGGGTGCAGAGCTTAAACTTTCTAAAAGAGCTGGCACCATTATTACCTTAGAAGAGTTGGTTGAAAAAGTTGGCACCGATGCGGCACGTTATACATTGATTAGATATCCAACTGATACCCCAATGGTGATGGATGTTGATTTACTTAAGAAAAACACCAATGAGAATCCGGTTTATTATGTTCAATATGCTCACGCGCGGATTTGTGCGGTATTAAGAAATGCTAAGGAATTAGGAATTAATTACGGATTAGAGTTTTATTCACCAGAGTTATTAACTCATGAACGAGAGCGAGAGTTAATTGGCTTACTAGCTCAGTACCCAAAGATTGTTGCCTCTGCGGCAGAGATGAGACAACCACATCGGGTTGCTAGATATATTGAAGAGGTAGCTGGTCAATACCATCGTTTTTATAATGATTGTCGAGTATTGCCACTTGGGGATGAAAAACCAACAGATTTGAACTCATCCCGTGCCAGTCTTTCACTTGCTACCGCACAAGTAATAAGTAATGGTTTAGATTTACTAGGTGTTAGCGCTCCGGAGAAGATGTAATGACAAGTGATATGAAGTATCCAACCTCATTGTTTTCCAGCAATTTAAAATTTGATGGTGAAAACAGCGCTGGCGGAGTTTTATCTATTGCTGGCTGCTCTGCTGAAAAACTTGTGAAAGAGTATGGCTCACCTTTGTTTGTAATTGATCAAGCAGATTTTTATGTGCGGACTAATGCTTGGCAATCAGCGATATCTTCTGCCTTTGAAAATTCACAGCTCTACTACGCTGCTAAATCATTTATCAGTGTTGAGGTTGCAAAGTGGTTAAAGGAGTTAAAGGTTGGTCTAGATGTTTGCAGTGGTGGTGAATTAGCCGTTGCCTTAGCTGCTGATTTTCCAGCAGCAGATATTGAGTTTCATGGAAATAATAAATCTGAAGTTGAGATAACTGCTGCGATTAAGGCAGGGGTTGGCACCATTGTTATTGACTCATTTGATGAGATAAATAGAGTTTCAAGAATTGCTAAAGAGTTGAATAAAGTGCAAAAGATTTATTTAAGATTGACGCCAGGAGTTGATGCTCATACACATGAATTTATTTCAACCGCCCACGAAGATGTGAAGTTTGGGTTTTCTATTGCTTCCGGTGCAGCGCGAGAGGCGATTGAAAAGTGCATGGCGCAGAGCACTTTAAGTTTGGCTGGAATACATTGTCATATCGGTTCGCAAATATTTGAAGTAGATGGCTTTAAAGCAGCAGCCCAACGGCTTGTAGGAGTATTGGCAACATTTAGAGATAAATACTCAAAAGAGTTACCTGAGTTAAATATTGGTGGCGGGTATGGAATTGCTTACACCAAAGAAGAAACTGCAATCGCACCTGAGCTAGTAATACCTGCCATTGCTACTGTAATCAAAGATGAGTGCGCAAAAGCAAAGCTAGCAATTCCAAGAATTTCAATTGAACCAGGCAGAGCGATTGTCGGACCAACCACAACCACAATATATTTAGTTGGAACTACAAAATCTGTCACATTAGATAATGGATCAGAGCGCAGATATGTATCAGTTGATGGTGGTATGAGTGACAATATTCGCCCTGCTTTATACGGTGCTACTTACTCAGCCTTTTTAGCCAATCGAACATCTAGCGCTAAAAATATTTCTAGCAGAATCGTTGGCAAGCACTGCGAGAGCGGTGATATTTTGATCTCTGAAATTGACTTACCAAGTGATATTAAATCTGGTGATTTATTAGCAATGCCAGCAACTGGCGCATATGGCAGAAGTATGGCTAGCAATTACAACCATATTCCTCGCCCTGCGGTAGTTGCAGTGATAAATGGCACTGCACGGCAGATTTTGCGCAGGGAAAATGAGGCAGATCTGCTTAATTTGGATGTAGTTCAAGCGCCACGGCAACTGCCATAAGTTTGAGATACTTCTCCAATGAAAACACTTAAAGTAGGAATGCTCGGTTGTGGGGTAGTTGGCTCACAAATCGCGCGCCTACTTGTTGAAAATAAATCAGATTTAACCTCTAGGGCTGGTGCAAATCTTGAATTAGTAAAAGTTGCTGTAAAAAACATTAATACTAAGCGAGAAGGTATTTCAAGCAGCCTATTAACCGATGATGCCAAATCTATTGTTAATGATCCAGAGATTGATTTAATTATTGAAGTTATTGGTGGGATATCACCAGCTAAAGAATTAATTTTGGCTGCGATAAAAAATGGAAAATCTGTAGTAACTGCAAATAAAGCATTATTGGCGCAAGCAGGTGCTGAACTTTATACCGCAGCAGATAACGCAAATGTTGATTTGTATTATGAAGCAGCTGTTGCTGGTGCGATTCCAATCCTGCGCCCCCTGCGTGAATCATTAGTTGGCGATCAAGTTCATCGAATTATGGGAATTGTTAATGGCACAACAAATTACATTCTTACTAAAATGGATGAAAGTGGAACTGCTTTTGATGATGCATTAAAGCAAGCACAGGCACTTGGTTTTGCCGAAGCTGATCCAACTGCAGATGTTGAAGCAATTGATGCCGCTTCCAAGGCTGCAATTTTGGCTGGTCTTGCATTTCACTCACGAGTAAGTGATGCAGATGTTTATCGCGAAGGAATTACAAAAATTACTGCAACTGATGTCAAGGTTGCTAAGGCAATGGATATGGTAATCAAATTATTAGCAATTGCTGAATTAACTCCAGAGGGTGAAATTTCTGTTCGAGTGCACCCAGCGCTGATTTCTCGAACTCACCCATTAGCATCAGTAAGAGAATCATTTAATGCAGTTTTCGTTGAAGCTAAATCTGCTGGGCAATTAATGTTTTATGGCAAAGGTGCGGGAGGTGAGCCAACTGCAAGTGCAATTCTTGGTGACCTAGTTGCGGTTGCCAGACATAAGGCATCTGGTGGAATTGGGCCTAAAGAGAGTGATTATGCAGATCTTAAAATTGCAAAGATTGGGCAAACAAAAACTCGTTATTTAATAAGATTAAATGTGGCAGATAAACCAGGTGTTTTAGAGTCAGTCGCCCATGTTTTTGCCGCCCAAGGAGTTTCAATCCAAACTGTTAGACAAACTGGTGCAGGAGATAAGGCTGAATTAATTGTGATGACTCATAGCTCAACTGAATCAGCACTTTCTGAGACTGTTAAAGATTTAAGTAAGCTACCTGCAGTTACTGATGTTGCCAGTGTGCTTCGAGTTGAAGGTGTTAACTAATGGGTTTGTTTAGTAAGAAGGGCGCCCATCAGTGGCGCGGTGTAATTGATGAGTATCGCAGCTGGCTACCAGTTACTGATCAAACTCCAGTTATAACTTTGCGCGAAGGTGGCACGCCACTTGTCTATGCATGTGTTTTATCTGAGATGTTGGGTAACGAGATTTGGTTAAAGGTTGAAGGTACTAATCCAACTGGTTCATTTAAAGATCGCGGAATGACTATGGCTATTTCAAAGGCTGCTGAAGATGGTGCTAAAGCTGTTATCTGTGCATCAACTGGCAACACCAGTGCAAGTGCAGCAGCATATGCAACTAAAGCTGGAATGAAACCAGTAGTTCTTGTTCCTGAAGGAAAGATTGCAATGGGTAAGTTAGCACAAGCAATTGCACATGGTGCAACTCTTCTGCAGGTAAAAGGTAACTTTGATGATTGCTTAACACTGGCCAAACAACTATCAGAGAATTATCCAGTCTCCCTTGTTAACTCAGTTAACCCTTACAGAATTGAAGGACAAAAGACTGCCGCTTTTGAAGTTGTAGATATGTTGGGATCTGCTCCTGACATTCATGTAATGCCAGTTGGCAACGCCGGAAATATCACCGCATATTGGAAGGGTTATCAGGAGTATCGCAAAGTTGGCGCATCTAGAGCATTGCCAATGATGTGGGGTTTTCAAGCAGCTGGGGCGGCGCCAATTGTTAGAAATAAAATTGTAAAAAATCCAGAGACTATTGCAACTGCAATCCGTATTGGAAATCCTGCCTCTTGGGATCAAGCGGTTGCAGCTAAAGTTGGCTCAAAAGGATTAATTGATTCAGTTACAGATAAAGAGATTTTAAGTGCTTATCACCTAGTTGCTGCTAAAGAAGGAGTATTTGTTGAGCCATCTAGTGCTGCCGGAATCGCTGGATTGATTAAGAAAAAAGCTCAAAAGAAGTTACCAAAAGGAAAAACAATCGTTGTCACCGTAACTGGCAATGGTTTAAAAGATGTTCAGTGGGTATTAAACAGTGCTGGTAAGCCGATTGTTATTCCAGTTGATATGAAAAAAGCAGCAAAGGTTATTGGACTTAAGTAATGGCAGCTAAAAGAAATACCAGTGGATTAACCTTTAAAGCCACCATGGCACAAGTTAGCGTGCCAGCAAGTAGTGCCAACATTGGCCCAGGTTTTGATTGCTTTGGCTTAGCCCTTGAGTTGCGAGATAGATACGCCGCACAGGTTCTAGATGATCCAACATTTGATGTTGATGTAACTGGCGAAGGTGCGGATGAAGTTAAGAAGGATGCAAAGAATTTAGTTATCAAAGCAATGATGCGCGGCTTTGAACATATGGGTAGTAAACCAAGAGGAATTGCACTCCGTGCGTTAAATGTCATTCCACACGGCAGAGGTCTTGGCTCATCTGCGGCGGCAATTGTTGGCGGATTATCACTTGCAAGATCATTAGTTTTAACTGGTGAGCAATATATGAATGATGAAGATTTAATTACATTAGCAACTGAGCTTGAGGGTCATCCAGATAATGTAGCGGCAGCCTTTTATGGCGGTGCAACAATTGCCTGGCTTGAAAGTTCAATTGATCCAACTGGTGAGGTTAAAAATATTGGCCGCGCAGTTAGTTTAAAAGTTGATGATCGGATCAGAGCATTATTGCTTGTGCCAGATAATCAATTAGCAACCTCTAAGGCAAGAAAGTTGTTACCAGAGACAATCTCTCATCAAGATGCAGTATTAAACTCATCTAGAAGCGCACTCCTTGTGCATGCGCTAGCCGAGCGGCCAGATCTTTTGTTTACGGCAACTGGAGATTTACTGCACCAAAAATACCGAGAGCCAGCAATGCCTAAAACAATTGCACTGGTAGAGAAGTTAAGAGGTGCAGGCTTAGCTGCAGTTGTATCTGGTGCTGGTCCTTCAGTCATGGTTCTTTATGCTGGTTCTGAGGATGAGATCGATCAGGTCGCCTCCCTTGCCCCTGGCTTTACCGCTATGAAGTTAGCCGTTGCAAAGGCTGGGGTGCAGTAGCCCGTCTTCCCTATTCAAAATAGGTGTGGTAGATTTACCTCTGTCGGAAAGTGCGACACATAAATAAGTAAAAAAATCCCAAAAACTAAAACATACTTTTTGCGGACTACCCATATTCGGGTAATAAAAATAAAGAAAGAATGGCAATATATAAATGGCAGAGAAGAAATCAACTAACCGCGCAGATGCGGTTGAGTTAGTGGACATGGCTTTAGGTGACCTTAAGAAAGTTGCTGGTCAATTAGGAATTGAAAATGCCTCCACACTTAAAAAAGC
>CANLHE010000041.1 GCA_947490605.1 Actinomycetota bacterium | reverse complement strand
CCAATTGGCGGTAAAGAGGGTCAATGGGCCTATGCAAATCTAGGTGTGATTGCAGCATTACTTATTGGATTTATTGGGCACATCTTGTTATCTAGAAAACAAATTAAAAGCCAAGAGAATAAGTAATTGTTTATGAGGGCTAGCCCTCAATTAATATTTTTGTAATAAACTTTATGCGGTGATTTTACGCCGGTGATTTACTACACACAGTATTTGTTAAGGCTGTGATAATTCTTAGAGGAAAATAATCTTTGCTTGAAAAATATTTTTTAGGCAAAGGGGAGAGATGAATTCATTAGATTTAGCAAGATGGCAATTTGCGATTACCACCGTCTATCACTTTATATTTGTGCCAATCACAATTGGCTCAGGTTTTTTGGTGGCAGGTCTTCAAACAGCTTGGTATCGAACAGGCAAAGAATCTTATTTGAGGGCAACTAAGTTTTTTGGCAAGTTATTTTTAATTAACTTTGCCATGGGCGTTGTCACTGGCATTGTGCAGGAATTCCAATTTGGAATGAACTGGTCTTCATATAGCCGATTTGTTGGCGATATTTTTGGAGCACCACTTGCAATGGAGGGTCTACTTGCTTTCTTCTTAGAATCTACCTTCTTAGGTATTTGGATTTTTGGTTGGGACAAGTTATCTAAGAAAATGCACCTAGCCACAATCTGGATTGCATCCTTTGGCACATTATTTTCTGCCTACTTTATTCTGGCAGCAAATGCTTTTATGCAGCACCCAGTTGGTTACACCTATAACGCAGAACGTGGCAGAGCAGAGTTAACCGATATTGTTGCCGTTCTTACTCAAAATACTGCAGTTGCAACATTTCTGCACACCATTCCAGCCGCTTTCTTAACTGCTGGTGGTTTATTTGCAGCGGTTGCTGGTTGGATGATGGTGCAAAATCGTGATCTAGATGTTGCCCGTCCAGCATTAAAGCTCGGCCTTGTTACTGTGATTATCTCCTTTGTGCTGGTCTCATTAACTGGTGACTGGAGTGCTCGAATTATGACTGAGCAACAACCAATGAAGATGGCAGCAGCGGAAGCGCTATATGAAACTAGTGATAACGCACCATTTTCATTATTTACTCTTGGCACATTAGATGGTTCAAGATCTGTCTTTCAGATTGGATTGCCTGGGCTTCTCTCCTTTATGTCTACTGGAGATGTCAATGGCACAGTTGAAGGAATCAATAATTTGCAAGCGGAGTATGAGAAAAGCTATGGCGCAGGTGATTACACACCAAATATTCCACTTGCCTATTGGGGGTTTAGATTAATGATTGGCTTTGGCGCAATTGCATCTTTATTTGCACTAATTGTGCTGTGGCGAATGCGCAAAGGCGGAACACCAACAAATGCAAAATGGTTCCTACCAGCGATGATCTCAATGCCATTCTTGCCATTACTTTCAAACTCATTTGGCTGGATCTTCACTGAAACAGCTCGCCAACCATGGGTGGTATTTGGTTTGTTTAAAACCGCAAATGGTGTTTCACCAACAGTTACAGCCGGTGAAGTCTTATTCACAATGATTGTGTTTACTGCTCTTTATGGACTCTTGGCAGTAATTGAGTTCAAGTTATTTATCCGAGCAATCAAGGTTGGGCCTGAAAAAGTATCTGCAACAAAAGCAGAGTCTGATCAAGTCTTAACCATGGCCTACTAAGGAAGGGGAGAAAAAAATGTCATTAAATACATTTTGGTTTTTAACCATTGCCACATTGTGGATTGGCTACTTCATTCTGGAGGGCTTTGATTTTGGCGTTGGAATGTTGCTTAAAGTAATTGGTAAAAATCAAGCAGAACGAAGAGCTTTGCTTACAACCTTAGGGCCGGTATGGGATGGGAATGAGGTTTGGTTACTAGTTGCAGGTGGTGCCACATTTGCCGCCTTCCCTGAGTGGTATGCCACTTTGTTTAGCGGTTTTTATCTTCCACTGTTTTTAATCTTAATCTCACTAATTATTCGCGGTGTTTCATTTGAGTATCGCAGTAAGTATGGCGATATTAAATGGCGAAATAGATGGGATAACGCAATCATTATTTCCAGCTTTATTCCCTCCCTGCTTTGGGGAGTCGCCTTTGCAAATATTGTCAGAGGTGTGCCACTTGAAAGAAGTCAGGCTGGGGTAATTGAGTATGTTGGAGGTTTCTTTAACCTACTCAATCCATACGCACTCCTAGGTGGCGGGGTTACCCTATTTTTGTTTGCAACTCATGGCGCGTTGTTTATTGCGTTAAAAACTGATGGTGCAATTAGAGTGCGGGCAAATAAATTAGCTGGCCAGCTTGGATTAGTTTCAGCTTTACTTGCAGTTCTATTCCTGAGTTGGACAAACTTGGCATTAACCGACAAATCCAGTGTGATGGTGCTATCACTTGTGATAGTTCTAGCCTGGCTTGGTAGTTTGGAAGCTAATCGTCGCGGCCGCGAAGGTTGGGCTTTCCTTGCTTCAGCAACAACTTTGGCATTAGTTGTTGTCACATTATTTAGCGCTTTGTATCCATATGTGATGCCAAGTTCGCTAAATATTGCAGATTCTCTAGATATCTTTAACGCCTCCAGCACTGACTACACCTTGAAGGTTATGACATATGTGGCAGTTGTAATGACGCCACTTGTCTTAATTTATCAAGGCTGGACATATTGGGTATTTAGAAAACGTTTGAGTGCATCTTCAATTCCAACTCCTGAAAGCGGAGTGCTGGACAAGATAAACTCATAATCTGTGAAGCCAATTGATCCGCGGCTATTTCGATACTCTCGAAGTAGTCGCGGTTTCACTATCGCATCGGTAGTCATTGCACTTCTTGGTGCGGTATTAACTATCGCCCAAAGCGCACTGCTCTCTATTTTTATTGTGCAGGCATTTGTAGAGAAAAAGGCTTTAAATCAAATTGAAATATATTTGATTTGGATAGCAATTATCTATATTGCAAAGGCCTTACTAAGTTACCTAACCGAGCGATTAGCAGCAGTTGCAAGTAGTGCTATTCGCCGAGAGTTGCGCTTTCAGTTGGTATCACATTTACTTTCTGGAAAAGTTGATTATAAGAATGGCCCAGCTCAATTATCTCTTTTAGCAACAAAGGGAATTGATAATTTAGACCCGTACTTCTCTAGATTCATACCTCAGTTATTTATAGCCTCAGTTATCCCACTTTTTGTTGGAATCGCAATTTCCACCCAAGATTTCATATCTGGCGTGGTCCTAATTTTAACCGTGCCACTAATTCCATTATTTGGCATGTTAATTGGCCGCTTTACGGCAAGTGCCACCGATCGCAAATGGCAAACCCTCTCTTTATTATCTGGTTATTTCCTAGATTTACTATCTGGATTACAAACTTTAAAAGTTTATGGCAGATCTAAATATCAAATCGCAAGGCTTAAGCAGGTTAATGACAAGTATCGACAAGAAACCATGAAGGTTCTGCGAATTTCCTTTTTATCTTCATTAGCTTTGGAATTAATTGCCACATTATCTGTAGCTTTAATTGCGGTAACTATTGGCTTACGGCTAGTAAATGGAACGATCTCACTCCAAACAGGGTTATTTGTTTTAATCCTTGCCCCAGAGGTTTATTGGCCGATAAGACAGGTAGCTGCTCACTTTCATGCAGCATCTGATGGAGTAAGCGCTGCCAGTCAGATATTTACCATCTTGGATAGAAAGGATCCAGAAGGATTAATTAAAATAAAGAAGTTTGACCAAATATCTTGGACTGACTTAAAAATTGAGTTCAATTCTCGGGCAGCCGTAAAAATCCCTGCAGGAGTTATAGAGAAAAATGCAGTCAACTTGATTGTTGGTCCATCTGGGGTTGGTAAAAGCTCGTTGCTGCAAATTCTGCTTGGCTATCAAGAAAATTATCAAGGACAAGTATTAGTCAGTGTTGATAATGATCTCTTTGATCTTCATAAGATAGATAAGGATAGTTGGCGAAAACTAATTTCTTGGATGCCGCAGGAGCCACATTTTCCAGTCGCATCTGTTATCGATTGCATTCAATGTGCCAATCCAAATCTGGATAGATATGAATTAATTAAGCAACTTCAAAAGGTGGGAATAGAATTATCGGAATTACCATCCGGCGGGGATACTCAGATGGGAACAATCAATGAAGCGCTTTCTATTGGGCAAAAACGAAAAATTGCATTAGCCAGGGCATTAATTAAGCCTGCCCAATTGCTGATTTTAGATGAACCTACAGCATCTGTAGATGAGATTAGTCAAAGTAAAATTGATCTAGCCATAAAAGAACAAACTTCACTTGGTAAAACAGTTTTGGTTATATCTCACCGATCTCAAACACTGCTTTCTGCTGATTATGTCTTGAACTTTGCTGAACGAGTAAAAATATGAAGATCTTTAAATCTCAATTACTGAAGGTTATTATGCCTTTTCAAAGAAAATTACTTCTAGCTGGAATATTAAGTGGCAGTTCATTATTTATGGCAGTTGGCTTGTTGGCTGCAAGTGCTTGGTTAATCTCAATGGCATCGACTAGGCCACCGATTTTAACTCTGCAAGTTGCAATAGTTGCAGTGAGATTTTTTGGTTTAGGGCGTGGTTTTTTCCGGTATGGCAGCAGATTATTAGAACATGATGCAGCGCTTGCTATTCAAGGAGCAATTCGACAAGAGTTATATAAACACTTAGAGAGATTCACTCCTACTCAATTTGCCAATCTAAAGCGCGGTCAACTGCTGCGGCAAAGTGTTACTCAAACTGAAGAGATTCAAGATATTTGGCTTCGCACATTCTTGCCTTGGCTATCGGCAATAATTGCAGCAACTGCCGGTATTTCAATCATTGCTTTTTTGCTACCGCAAGCTGCTCTTACAATTGGTGCAATATTTTTAGTTGCATTAGTTGGCCTTTCATTTATTGCAGCCTTCTCATCGGCCAGAGTGAAATATCGAGATCACTCAGATCAGTTATTTGATCAAATTATGCAAAGCTGTGATAGTTCGCAAGAATCACAAATCTTTGGATTTAACAACAATCTGCAATCACAGATCTCTTCGGTTCAAACCCAACTAGATTTAGTTGATATTAAAGAGAGTAAGAGCGTTGGAATTGCCTCAGCACTACATTCACTCTTTATGGGAGCTGCAGTGATTACCGGTGGGATTTATGCAGCTAATGCTTTTATCGCAGGTGAATTATCTGGAGTTAATGTCGCAGTAATAACATTATTGCCGCTAGCAATCTTTGACAATTTAAACTCAATTCCATCCTCATTTAGCAAAATACGCCAACATCTTGATTCAGCAAGAAGTATTGAAAAACTATTAACTTCTGCTGGGGAACCTAAAACTTCTAATCAGGAGTTGGGAACATTTAAACAGATTATCTTTGAAAACACTTTACCTTTATTGCCTGGGGCTAATGTAAATCAGATCTCAGCAAACTGTTTTATTGATCAACCACTAGTAATTATGGGAGCAAGTGGATCAGGTAAATCATCATTAATTAATTGCCTACTCGGCTTTTTGCCATATAAAGGCAGCATAAAAATTGATGGGGTAGAGGCAAGAGAAGTTTCACCAGAGAGCATTAATTCAAATATCACAGTTTTACTGCAAAATGATTACCTCTTTAACTCATCCATTAGAGAGAACTTAAGAATTGCAAATCAAAGTGCAAGCGATGAGCAATTGCTGGCAGCCCTTGATGATGTTGAATTAAGAGATTTAATCGCTTCCTTACCCAAAGGCTTAGATACTCATATCGGCGCTTACGGATATAACTTTTCAGGTGGGGAAAAACAACGGATCAGATTAGCCAGAGTGTTATTACGTAATACACCTATTTACTTGTTAGATGAACCATTTGAGTTCTTAGATTCGGGACAAGCTAATCGCTTATCTAACTTACTGCTAAAAAGACTAAAGAATAAGGTAGTTGTAATTATCTCTCATCTAGAAATAGAGGGAGTTGAAAACGTAATTAATTTTTCCAAGAGGTAAATAGCGGTCTGCCTTCGGCATAACCTGCAGCAGATTGAATTCCAATTACTGCCTTTTCATTAAACTCAACTAAGTTCTTAGCTCCACTATATGTGCAAGATGAACGAAGTCCAGCAATGATTTCATCAATTAAATCCTCAACTCCAGGGCGTGCAGGATTTATATACATTCGAGAGGTAGAAATACCTTCTTCAAATAAAGATTTACGTGCTCGATCAAATGCATCCTCACTTGCAGTCCTTGCAGCAACTGCGCGAGCAGATGCCATACCAAAGGACTCTTTATAAAGTCTGCCATCAGAATCTTTTCTTAAATCACTTGGTGATTCATATGTACCGGCAAACCAAGAACCAATCATTACTTGGGCAGCACCTGCAGCAAGTGCTAGAGCAACATCTCGTGGATGGCGAACACCACCATCTGCCCAAATTGTTTTGCCATGTTTTTTAGCCTCTGCTGCGCACTCAAGAACAGCGGAGAATTGTGGACGGCCAACACCGGTTTGCATACGTGTTGTACACATTGCACCTGGTCCAACTCCAACTTTAACAATGTCTGCGCCGGCTTTAATTAACTCTCTTGTGCCTTCCGCTGTAACAACATTTCCAGCCACAATTGGCACATTTGGATTTAAGGCTTTAATTGTTTTTAGAGCATCAACCATCTTCTTTTGATGACCGTGAGCGGTA
>CANLHE010000040.1 GCA_947490605.1 Actinomycetota bacterium | reverse complement strand
ATTCATCTCCGCCCTCTTCACCAGTTAGATAGCCCGCACCTTTGTAACCAGCACCTGTCTTCTTGTTGTAAAACTCACCAGCATCTGCCAAAGTTGAAGAACAGAAGCGATTAATTAAGTATGAATGCGCTTGGGAGCCATACTGGTCAACCAAAGCTGCACCAGCTGGCGCAGTTGGAGTAACACCAAATTTATCACCCTGGTAGTCGTACCATTCGATCCACTCCATAAAATCTCTGCCAGCAACAACTGTTTTCTTCTTTAGGTCATAATGCATTTCACTAACATATGATGCAAACGTCAAACCTTCAGTTGAGACGCGACCTGCTGCAATTGGGTTTGAATTGCTCCACTCATGATTTGTTAGTACTCGAAGCTTGCCATTTGCTGGAATAACACCCATTCCATCTGGAATGCCACCAATTAGGTAGCCGCCAACTGAGTCGCCTGCTGTTGCATACGGATCAAGGCTTACACCTGATGCAACCGGTTCCATATAAGTAATTCCAGCAGCAGCATTCGTTGGAATTACTGTTGAGATTGTCAGCATTGATACTGAAATTAAAGTAGTTAAAACTTTTGTACTTTTGCGCATAAAATGCTCCTTCTATATACACCTGTTTGTGGGAAGTGTTTGAATTAAACGGTAGCTAAGTGAACACAAGTGTTTGAGTGTATGAACTTGACTAAAATTTTGAATAAAGAATCGATACTTTAGGTATGAACCGCTGACTAATCGATGGTTAATCCAAGGTAAATTTAAAAAGTTAGTATGAATCTTCGGAGCGACTTGCCCTAATTTGAACCTTATTTGTAAGTGCTACCCACTAGATAGTGCCAGCCCAATCGCAAGTCCAGCTATACCAATCGCCGAAATTGCGGTGAGAATCCTTCTTACCAATGGTTTTTGAATAAAGACAGCCGACTTATCAACGCTCCAAATCAAGATTAAATACCAAGAGGTTGAAACTATTGGCCATAAGCAGCCAAAGATAAAAATTCCCCAACCCAATGAAAAATCCTCTGGCACAAACTCTGGGATAAAAGCAACCGCAAAAACTGCCGCCTTAACATTTGTTAAATTAGTAATCAGCCCTAATCGAAATGCTGCCCAAGGAGATGACTTACTCGGCAGGTTTAGATCAAATTTGCCATGTTCATTTCTTAAGGTCAAAAGGGTTTGGATAGAGAGAAAGAATAGAAATGCAACACCAGACCATTTTAAGATTGAATAGGCAGTCTGCGATTGCGCAAAGATCACCGACAAGCCAACTGCGCTTGCACTTCCCCAAATAAATAAGCCGGTGCTGTTTCCAATTACTGAGTAAAAAGCTGCTTTGCGTCCACCCAAAATCGATTGGCGCAACACCATCGCTACTCCTTGGCCCGGCACCATCGCCAGCAAAAAGGTGGTGGCAAAAAAGGCTGGAATGTTTAAAAGCAGCGATCTCATTTAATTAATCTAGCCCTTTTTATTTTTATATTCCAAAACTACCGAGATTGAGTGCAAGGTTGTAGCGCATTTTGACAATAAAAAACCCCCGCACCCTAGGAAGCTGCGGGGGTTTTTATTTTTAAGCTATTACTTGATTAAGGCAAGCTGTTCTTTAGCTTTTGCCAATAGCGGACCAGACAATTGTGTAAAGCCTTGGTCTGGGAATTTCGCGTGGCAGCCTTCAACCACAAAGGATAGGAAATCCTTCACGATTTTTTGCTTTGCAGCATCCTTCTTTGAAGCCTCTGGATACACCATTGCATATGATGCAATTCCTAGAGAATATGCTCCGGGAATTGATTTTGTGAAATCATATGAAAGAGTTCCATTTGCATTGATCGTTGCAGCTCCAAGGAATACAGCAGTTGCTGCTGATGATGGTGGAACATACTCGCCAGCACGGTTCTTAATGTTTGCAACTGATAGCTTGTTTAACTTAGCCCACTCTAACTCTGAGTAAGTGATTGAACCAGGTTTTTCAGAGGCGTTCTTCGCCACTAATGATGATCCTGATGCACCCTGGAAGTTAAACTTTGTTGCGATATCAATTGGAGTTGAGCTGGTAAAGGTTGTGTTACCAGATCTGTTCCAATAAGCAGCGCCATCTAAATCATTATTAGCTTTTAGCCACTTAGTGAAGTTCTCACTTGTGCCAGAACCGTCGGTACGGTACCAAACTGTGATTGCTAGATCTGGAAGATCGATATTTACAGTTTTAGTTACAGTTCTTAACAAAATTGGCTTACCGTTTTTGTCCAAAACGTCAACAGTCTTTGTGGTTGTTTTTCCGCCCACAGTTACTTTAGTCTGCTTTGTTTTGTAAACAGGAGTCTTAATGGTGCGCTTCTCATTTTGTAGCGCGATGATTGGGTCATTCCAATTTGTAATTTGGCCAGAGAAAATTCGAGCAATCGTGGCTGGATCTAGATTGATTGGCTCTTTTACTGTTGGCAAGTTGTACATAACTGCAATTGGAGCAGCGAAAGCTGGAACGTAAACTAGGTTTGCTGGCGCACCGGATGAGTAAGGTGCATCAGAGGCAGCAAAATCTACTAAGCCTGCAGAGAAGTCTGAGCGACCCTTTGAAGATCCACCCGCTGGGTAGTTCACGGTGTCAGATGTTGTTCTAGCGAATTCTTTTGCGCAAGAATCAATAAAAGTTTGAGGGAATGATGCACCGCTACCACTAATTGATCCTGCAAATGCAGGTGTTGCAGCGATAAGTACTACTGATGTAGCGAGTGAAATGCCCGCTAGCTTTGAACGCAGTTTCATGTAACTCCTTTGATATAGATGGAAGTAACTGAAACCTAATCTTGGTATGTTAAGAGGGCGCCAATAAATAGAAAAATCTAGGTTGCTTTCAGGTGAACAATTCGGTTCAACACCTGAGCCTAGATTTAACCAAATCTGCCAGTTACATAATCCTCAGTTCGCGCCTCTTTAGGGTTTGAGAAGATTTGTGAGGTGGAACCTAACTCGATCAATCTGCCTGGGCCACCATCTGATAAAAAGAAGCCAGTGTCATCTGAAACTCGAGCAGCTTGTTGCATGTTGTGAGTTACGATAATTATGCACATGCTTTGTGAGAGCTCTCTGATTGTTTCTTCAATACGCAGAGTTGAACCTGGGTCTAGCGCTGAACAAGGCTCATCCATTAGAAGTACCTGAGGATTAACCGCTAATGATCTGGCGATACAAAGACGTTGTTGCTGTCCACCGGAGAGTGCCCCGCCATACTCACTTAACCGATCCTTAACCTCATCCCATAAGCCAGCCCGCTTAAGGCAACTTTCCAGCAGTTCATCTGGGCTATCGATTTTTATCTGCGAAAGCTTTAATCCGGAGAGAACATTCTCTCTGATTGTCATCGATGGAAATGGATTTGGCTTTTGGAAAACCATGCCAATTTTTAATCTAATTTTTGTAACATCAACGCCAGGCTCGTAAACATCTTTTCCATCCATCACTACCTGACCAGCCATAGCTGCGGTAGGAATAAATTCATGCATCCGATTTAAGATTCGGATAAATGTAGATTTTCCGCAACCAGATGGACCAATTAATGCGGTCACAGTACCTGGCGCAAAGTTAATTGAAATATCTTCTAAAACCAGCTTCTTTCCAAACCAGGCGTGGATATTACGTGCTTCTAAGCCACTTCCACTCACTGCTCGTGAGGAATCCTTGCTATCAGAGTGACTTCTAGCAACATTTGCTAGGGAACTTTGAGAGCTTGTAGTTTTGCTGGCGTTTGCCAGCCCACTCTGATTTACGCCGACCTTGTTCATATTTTCCTCTCGGTTTTTATTTTCACTTCCATTACTTCCTATCATCTTGACCCATCTCTCATTCGACCAAAATACCTAGCAACTGAAAATAAGAAAAAGACTAAAATCATTAATATCAAAATTCCAAGCCAGGCTCGCGCCACCGCCTGCTCGCTACCAAATGAGTAGTTTTTCCAAACATAAAATGGCAAAGCGGAGTTGTTTCCAGAAGCAGGGTTAAAGTTAATCTGATCAGAGCCACCAATTGTTAGTAAGAGCGGTGCGGTTTCACCAGCAACCCGAGCCACTCCTAAAACTATTGC
Source organism: Actinomycetota bacterium (assembly GCA_947490605.1). The sequence goes on along the minus strand of CANLHE010000040.1, from coordinate 2,708 downwards.
TGTGACCAAACCACTCTTTGCTGCAGGTAAAACAATCATGCCAACAGTGCGCCATTGGGTGGCGCCAAGTGCTAAGCCAGCCTCTCTTAGATCATTTGGAATTAACTTCAATACCTCTTCACTTACTCTGGCCACAGTTGGAATCATTAAAATTGTTAGCGCACCTGCACCTGCAATTGCGTTGTAACTATTTCCAAGTCCAATCATCCACACTGCGTAAATAAACAAGCCAGCGACAATGGATGGCACTCCGCTCATCGCTTGCACAAAGAAGCGAACAGAGCCGGCAAACCTGCCCTTAACCTCAACGATATAAAGCGCAGTTAAAAATCGAATTGGTGCGCTGGCAATTGTTGCAAATAAAACTAAGTACAAGGTGCCAATAATTGCGTGTAGTAATCCACCTTCAATGATTGGCGCATCTGCTGAAGTTTTGGACATATCGTTGGTGAAAATTCCCCAGGAAAGTCCGCCAAATCCCAATCGAATGATTTCATAGAGAATTGACATCAATGGCATCAGCACAAATGTTGCGGCCACAAAAACTAAAACTCCACTTACTGAGCTAACCGCTGCTTTCCGATCTCTGCGAATCCAACTGATAGCCGAAGTTACGATCAGTGACATCAAAATTAAGGTGACGGCAAAACCTAGTTTGCCTTTTAATCCAGTTGCAGAGACGATAAATAATGTGCTGGCCGCGGTAAAAATCATTCCCAATATTTCTGGGAGTAAGTTTTTTACAGTTGGCCGCCAAGGCTTCTGTGGAGTGACAAGTACGGTGCTCACGCGATTAACCTTTCCGGGTGGTTCGGTTGATCACTGTGTTAGCGATGAAGTTAACTGCCAAGGTCACTAAGAAGAGCACAAAGCCAGCAGCCATCAGGGCCCGCAGCTCAACGCCATCTGCTTCACCAAATTTATTTACAATCATTGAGGCCACATTGCCACCAGCACTTAGTAATACTTCAATTCTTATGTCGTAGACCAAATTTAAAACTGTGTAAACAGCAACTGTCTCACCCATTGCACGGCCTAAGCCCAGCATTGCCCCACCAATTACGCCACCGATTCCATATGGCAGAACAACTGCTTTGATCATCGTCCATCTAGTGGCGCCAAGTGCGTAGGCTGCCTGGATTCGATCAAGTGGTGTTTGGGCAAAAATTTCTCGAGAAACTGAAGTAACAATCGGAATAATCATAATTGCTAATACCAAACCAGCAATAAATGGTGAGCGGGTGAATACTGGCGCTGGCATATCAAAAAATGGAATGAAACTTAAGTACTTATGAATTAACTTCGCCCAATACTCAGCATGAGGCATGAAAACGAAGTAACCCCAAAGCCCAAAAACAATTGAAGGAATTGCTGCCATCACATCAACTAAAATAACCATTGGTCGCTTAATCCACTGCGGTGCGTAGTAAGAAAGGAACAAAGCAGATCCAACTGCGATTGGCACACCAAAAATAACCGCCAAAATTCCAGTTACCAATGTGCCATACAACATTGCGCCAATACCGTAACTTGCAGGAAGATTTTCATCTGGAATTGCATCAACCCATTCAAAGCCAGTTAAAAAACCCAAACCAGAGGATATAAAAATCTCAAGTCCGTTGTAAGCTAAAAATAAAGATATTGCTGCCAGGATTACAAGTGTTGATAAACCACCAACTGTTACAACACCTCTAAAAACCTTGTCAGAAAATCTTGGTTCGGTGGTGATCACTCTGGCACTTGGTAGGTTTTTCACCGGTGGCAGTGTGGTGGTCATAGGCAAATCATGCTCAATAAGTGATAGCAATGGGTAGAGGTGCGGTGGCGGCTAGGTTAACGGAAGGTGAATTACTTCAGGTGAGGGCTTAGGGTTAGCGCATATGAGTGCTGATCTGCCAAACCTAATCTGGGTCGATTGCGAGATGACCGGGCTTGATATTGAAAATGACGCTCTAGTTGAGATCGCAGTTTTAGTAACCGATGCTCAATTAAATGTTCTAGGCGAAGGTGTTGATCTAGTAATCAAGTGTGATCCCGCCAAATTAGCCAATATGCAACAGGTGGTAACCGATATGCATACAAACTCTGGGCTTATAAATGAGATTCCAAATGGCACAACCCTTGAAAAAGCAGATGAGGCGATCATCGCCTATTTAAAAAAATACGCACCAACAGAGGGCAAATCACCATTGGCAGGAAATTCGGTCTATGTTGATCGCGGCTTTATTGCCAGAGATCTACCCTTATTAAATAAGTATCTGCATTATCGAACTGTGGATGTCTCAACCATTAAAGAGTTAGCCAGAAGGTGGCACCCTAAAACCTACTTTGCCGCCCCTGCCAAAGATGGCAACCACCGGGCATTAGGTGATATTCGGGACTCAATCGCAGAGCTTGATTACTACCGCAGCGCAATCTTTCTGCCCTAGTTCACGCAGTAATTAAGCGGTATTACTGCAGTAATAAATAGGTATAAATAATCACTTGGTATTTGCCGTATCATTACCCTCGCACAAACATGGTGGGCGTAGCTCAGCTGGTAGAGCACCCGGTTGTGGTCCGGGATGTCGCGGGTTCGAGCCCCGTCGTTCACCCCATTTTTTAAAAGCAGTACGTAACCAAATAGATCTGAAGGAGTATTAATGAAACCGATGATCTTTGATGTTGTAATAGAAATTCCAGCAGGATCAAGAAACAAATATGAGATC
>CANLHE010000039.1 GCA_947490605.1 Actinomycetota bacterium | reverse complement strand
GGACGTGTTTCACCACTCTCCTCTAAGAAGTGACGAGTCTCCTGCACAATTCTTTCGCCACTTTCTAATCTATTTGCTTGGCGAATTACCTCACCAGTTACGGCTCGTTCTACTGAACGAAGTGAGTTAACATTTTTTGTCTCACTTCTTGTGCCAAGTTTTCCGCTACCTGTTTTTGAAAGAGACAAGTTCACATCGCATCTAAGTGAGCCCTGCTCCATCTTTACATCTGAAACTTTTAAGCCACGCAAAATATCTCGCAAAGCTGCAACGTAACCTCGGGCAACAAGGGGTGCGTATTTGCCAGTGCCAGGAACAATCTTGGTAACTATCTCCACCAATGGAATACCAGCGCGGTTGTAATCTAAAAGAGAGTACTCAGCGCCATGAATTCGACCGGTTGAGCCACCAACATGTAGCGATTTACCAGTGTCCTCTTCCATATGAACTCGTTCAATTTCGATTCTAAAAGTTTTCATGCCCTCATCTGTCTCAACCTCAACATCTAGAAAACCATTAACACAGATTGGCTCGTCATATTGTGAGGTTTGAAAGTTTTTTGGCATATCTGGGTAAAAGTAATTTTTTCTAGCAAAACGTGAGAATGGCGCAATTGAACAGTTAAGTGCTAATCCAATCAGGATAGAGCTTTCAATCGCTTTCTTATTAACCACTGGCAGCGCGCCAGGAAGACCAAGACATACTGGGCAGGTTTGCGTATTTGGCTGGGCCCCGAACTCAGTTGCACAACCACAAAACATCTTTGATTTTGTATTTAACTCAACATGGACCTCAAGTCCTAATGTTGGCTCAAATTTTTCTATTGCTTGATCGTAATTTAAACTCATTTTGAACCTACAAGCTTTGGCGCGAAATCTAAAATTGGCTTACCCCACTTAGAAAGTAGTGCTGCTTCAAGAGCGCCACCAACTAAATACATTCGATCATCTTTCATTGCTGGTGACATAATTTGAAAACCAACTGGCAGATTATCTTCTTCAGCTAGTCCACAAGGCAGACTCATTCCGCCAATGCCGGCCATATTTACTGGAATTGTGGCAATATCATTTAAGTACATGGCAAGTGGATCATTGCTCTTCTCACCGATTTTAAATGCGGTAGTTGGTGCGGTTGGTGAAACTAAAACATCACACTTGGTAAAGGCAGCATCGAAATCCTGCTTAATTAAAGTTCTAACCTTTTGCGCTGAACCGTAATAAGCATCGTAATAACCTGAAGAAAGTGCGTAGGTGCCAAGAATAATTCGGCGCTTAACCTCGCGGCCAAAGCCTGCTTGCCTGGTTAGATTCATAACCTCTTCAGCACCCTTTGTGCCATCATCACCAACACGTAAACCAAAGCGCATTGAATCAAATTTTGCTAAATTCGATGAGCACTCACTTGGTGCAATTAGATAGTAAGCAGCTAATGCGTACTCAAAGTTTGGACAGGATACTTCAACAATCTCAGCACCTAACTTAACTAGCTCTGCAACCGCCTCATTAAATTTATTTTCAACACCTTTTTGGTATCCATCCCCTGCCAATTGCTTAACAACGCCAATCTTCATTCCTTTTATATCTAATTTTTTAGCAGCAGCAACCACATCTGGAACTGCTTGATTAATGCTGGTTGAATCCTTTGGATCAAACCCAGCAATTACTTGATGCAATAGCGCGGTATCTAAAACAGTACGGGCACATGGACCTGCTTGATCAAGAGATGATGAGAATGCAACTAAGCCGTAACGTGAAACTCCGCCGTAAGTTGGTTTAACTCCAACTGTTCCGGTAACTGCAGCTGGTTGACGAATTGATCCACCAGTATCAGTTCCAATTGCAAGTGGTGCTTCAAAGGCTGCAAGGGAAGCAGATGATCCACCACCTGAGCCGCCCGGAATTCTGGTTAGATCCCATGGATTATGAGTTGGTCCATAAGCTGAGTTTTCAGTTGATGAACCCATTGCAAACTCATCCATATTTGTTTTACCAAGAATAATCACACCAGCATCTTTTAATTTACTTACAACTGTTGAGTCATATGGTGGCTTCCAGCCTTCAAGAATCTTAGATCCGCATGTAGTTGGTACACCTTTTTGAGTCATTACATCTTTAAGTGCTAGTGGCACACCAGCAAGGGGTGATAATTTCTCACCAGCTGCACGTTTTTTATCAACCTCTTTGGCTTGTGCTAATGCACCCTCTTTATCTAAATACAAAAATGCATGCACATCTTTATCAACTGCAGCAATCTGTTCATAATGCTGATTTGTTAATTCAACTGCGCTGATCTCTTTCTTGCTAAGAGCAGTCGCCATAACTGAGGCGTTATCTCTAATGCTCATTACTCTTCACCTAAAATTTGTGGAACTTTAAATCTGCCCTCATCAGATGCTGGTGCACCAGAGAGTGCTTCAGTTGGCGTAAGACTTGGTAAAACTAAATCTTCACGAGTTACATTATTTACCGCAAGTGGGTGAGAAGTTGGTAGTACATCTGCACCTGCAACCTCTTGCACTCTTGCTACTGCGCCAAGAATTACACCCATCTCACCGGCAAGATGATCTAACTCAGCATCACTCATTGTGATGCGAGCTAAGCGAGCTAAATTTGCGACTTCATCGCGGGAGATTGCGGTCATAATTGGTGAGTATAACTGGTGTTAATTCACTGGCGAATTTGCCCGTTTCCGCTAACAATCCAAGTTGTTGTAGTCATCTGTTCAAGTCCCATTGGGCCACGGGCGTGTAATTTTTGATTTGAAATTCCAATCTCAGCGCCAAACCCCATTTGTCCACCATCAGTAAATCTTGTTGAGGCGTTAACCATTATTGCTGCGCAATCATTTAATGAAGTGAAGATTGAAATCGCCTCTTTATCTTCGGCGACTATAGCTTCCGTATGGTTTGTTCCATACTTTGCAATGTGGTCAATCGCGCCCATTACATCACTTACCTGTGCCACATTTATTTCAAGACTGCCATACTCAGTTGACCAAGATTCCTCATTCGCTGAATTAACTTTGATATTTACCTTATCTGCAATAACTTTGCTTTTATTATCAGCATTAATGATTACGCCCGCCGAAGTTAAAGCGTTCAAAGCAATTGGTAGGAATTTTTCAGCGATATCTTGATGTACAAGTAAGGTCTCAGCGGCATTGCAAACACTTGGGCGATCACACTTTGAATTAATTAGAATTGCAACCGCTTTCTCTAAATCTGCAGACTTATCTACATAAACGTGGCAGACACCTGCGCCAGTCTCAATAGTTGGCACAGTTGCCTCATCAATTACAGAGCGAATTAGCTGAGCACTTCCCCGCGGGATTACTAAGTCAACTAAGCCACGAGCTGTGAGCAGCGCAGTTGCAGTAGCGCGATCATCTGATGGAATTATTTGCAGTACATCCTCAGATATTTTGGTATTTACAAATGCTTTTTTCATAACTGTAATTAATGCCTGATTACTACTTGAAGCAGTAGATGAGCCACGTAGGAGTGCAGCATTGCCAGATTTAATTAATATAACTGCGGCATCAACAGTTACATTTGGCCTTGCTTCATAAACCATTCCAACAACTCCAAATGGCACAGATTTTTGTTTAAGGTTTAAGCCATTCTCTAGATTTCGCTCTACCAATACTTTTCCAAGCGGGTCAGCTAACTTTGCAATATCTCTAGTTGCTGCTGCCATCTCTTTAATTCTTTTTTCGGTAAGTAGCAGGCGATCCTGTAATGATGAAGAGATACCTGCAGATTTTGCTGAATCCATATCTAATTGATTAGCTTTCAAAATTAAATCTAAATTCTTTTCCAACTCATTTGCAATATTAAGCAGTAATTGATTGCGCTCTGCTCCACTTGAGGCCGCTAATGTGCGCGCAGCGATACGAGCACGTTTTGCAATATCGGCAATTATCGTGGTGGCGCTCATGCCCTAAGCCTACGGTGAATTAGGCTGTGGGCATGAAGCGTTTATTTAAGATTCTTAGAAATACCGTTATTTCGTTAGCGGTTATATACGCCGCTCTCTTTATATTCTTAAAGGTCGTTCATTACCCCGATCCAATTGCCACAATTAAGTTAGGTCTTGCCCCAGCATCAAAGACTCCTACCTTGTTGCCTTGGCATGTGATTGATCCAGCAAGTAAACCAATTGCGATTCCAGTAGCCTCTGAAAAAATGCCAGCAGAAATTATGTATCAGGGAACCTCACTTGCGTTTAATCAATTCTTAAAGCAAACCGATTCAAATGCTTTCCTTGTTTTCCGAAATGGCGTAATGACTTATGAATGGTACAAAGAAGGCGTAACTCAAAGTACACAGCTTCCTTCATACTCAGTGGCAAAAACAATGACTAGCATCATGATTGGTCAATTGGTTGCTCAAGGAAAAATAAAAGAGAGCGATAAGTTTGTTACCTACTTCCCTGACTTAAAAGCGGGAACAAGTTTTGATTTAGTAACCATTAAGCAATTACTTGATATGCAGGCAGGCGTTGGAGTTAGTGATAATTACCCATCTGGCCCTTCTGGCTGGGGTGTGGCAATTGCACAGATGTACGCAACAACTGACATTGATTGGTTCATGAAAAATAATCGCAAAATGTCCTTTGAGCCGGGTACAAAATCTGAGTACATGAGTGTTGATACTCAAATGCTGGGAATGATAATTAAAAAAGTAACTGGTAAAAGAGTTGCGGATTACTTTAGTCAAAATGTTTGGCAAGTAGTCGGCGCAAAGTATCCAGCTACTTGGAATGTGGATCGAATTGGTGGAACTGAGAAAACATTCTGTTGCTTTAATGCATCTGCTATCGATTACGCACGAGTCGGCATGCTGTTTTTAAATGGCGGATATGCCGGCCCAAACAAAGTAATTGATAAAGCTTGGCTTAATCGGATGACCACACCAGTAACAACATTAGATCGTAATTGGGGTTATGGCGCACAAGTTTGGCATCCATATCCAAATACAAGTTTGATGCTTGGATTACACGGTCAATTTGTATTTATAAATCCAGCAACTAGAACTGTAATAGTTAAATTAAGCGATAACCCAACTGATTCTGATCATGAATCTGATACAACTAAAGCTTTGTATGAAATCTCTAACCTTAAGAATTAGGTAAGAAGTAAGTTCCAACATTCTCACCAGTAAGTGCTGCTGGTAAGTCAGTTAATTTAGTTAATAACATTCCGATTCCGGCCTCAGTAACAACCTTTGCTGCTTCAATTTTTGTCACCATTCCACCGCTACCAACCCCAGCAGATCCTGCGCCGCCAATAGTTGAAGAATTGATCTTTGAAATATCACTCACGAGGTTAATTGGTTTGGCTCCAGGTTGAGCCGGATCTGCATCATATAGACCATCAATATCAGTAATCAAAACTAATAAATCTGCGCTAACTAGTTTTGTAACTAGTGCTGCTAGGCCATCATTGTCACCAAACTTAATTTCCTCTGTTCCAACAGTGTCATTCTCGTTAATGATTGGGACTACGCCCAGCTTTAACAATGAGTTAAGCACGCCTTTAATGTTTTCAACATGAACTGCCTTTGTGATGTCATCTAAGGTGATTAATACTTGTGACGTAGTGATCTTAAAGCGATTAAAAGATTGGGTGTATTTAGCCATTAATAAGCCTTGACCAACCGATGCTGCTGCTTGTTGTGATGTTAAATCAGATGGTCGCTGGGTTAATCCAAGAGGTGCAAGACCTGCAGCAATCGCACCGGATGAGACAACAATGACCTCTTTGCTTTCATTTTTTAACTTGCCAACGACATCAACTAATTGATCAATTGCAGCTGGATCTAAATTAGCGCCAGCCTTACCTGTTAGTGTGGATGAACCAACCTTAATAACAATTCTTTTTGTTGCACTTAAATTAACGGACATCTTCATCCACTCGTGGCGTTCTTGGATTAGCTACGTTGTACTCCCATTGCATCTCAATCTCATCATCATTTAATTGATCAATGTCATCTTCAAGAAGATCCATTCGCCACGGAGTTGAAAGACGAAGATCTTCTCCTCTAGGACCTCCGGCAAGTAGTTCCGCACCCGCTTCAATGCTTGGCTCCCAATCAAAGATTACTGCTTCATCGCCTGAACCAATTCTTACTTCATCTCCTGCTTTAGCACCCTTCTTAAACAACTCTTTTTCAACGCCATACGATGCAAGTCGGTCTGCTAAATAACCAATTGCTTCAGCGTTTGCAAAATCAGTCTGCTTAACCCAACGCTCTGGCTTATCACCAATTACATTAAATGTGTCATCCTCATTTGCAATCACAATAAACCCAGCGTCATCTACCGCCATTGGCCGCAGCACAATTCTGGCAACTTGTTCCTCTTTTTGCGCTTTGCGCACCGTTTGAATAATTTGAGCCATTCCATAAATTAACTCCTGCATACCTTCGCGGCTAGCAGCAGATACTTGAAACACTGGAAAACCACGAGCTTCTAAAGTTTTTTGCACCATATCAGCCATCGCTTTTCCATCAGGTAAATCAATCTTATTTAGCGCAATAATTCTTGGCCGATCAGCTAAGCCGCCATACTCTTTTAATTCCTCTTCAATTACATCAAAATCTTTTATTGGATCACGATCAGTTTCAAGAGTTGCGCAATCTAAAACATGTACTAAGGCTGCACATCTTTCAACATGGCGTAAAAACTCATGTCCTAAACCTTTTCCTTGGCTAGCACCTGGAATTAAACCTGGAACATCGGCTGCAGTAAATCGAGTCTCTCCTGCTTGCACAACACCAAGATTTGGTACCAAAGTTGTAAATGGATAATCAGCAATCTTTGGTCTTGCCGCCGACATAGCTGCAATTAATGATGATTTACCAGCACTTGGGTAACCGACTAAACCAATATCTGCAACGCTCTTTAA
>CANLHE010000038.1 GCA_947490605.1 Actinomycetota bacterium | reverse complement strand
GAGATTGCTAAATCAACTGGCGCAACTATCTGTGACCCACGATATTTAACACCATCTAGAGTGTTGCCCAAATAGACCTTGTATCCATTATCGGCAGCTGGATTATGACTAGCAGTAACCATAATTCCAACATCAACCTTTAGTTTATTTACAGCAAAGGCCAATACAGGTGTTGGTAATGCTCTAGGTAGTACGTAAGTCTTTATGCCAGCACCAGAAAATATTTCAGCACTATCTTGCGCAAACTCATTAGATCCATGACGGGCATCTTTGCCAATCACTACCGATGTTAAATTATTTTTTTTCATAAAAGCAACAATTCCACTGGCAGTTCTACTAACAACAGCACGGTTCATACAGGAAGGGCCTGGTCCAACTGGCCCCCGTAATCCGGCTGTACCAAACTGCAGAAATCCGTTAAAGCACCGGTTTAACTCTTTTTCATTACCTTCTTCAAGCCATCTATTTAGTTGATCCGCGGTATTTTTATCTGGATCATTCTTGATCCACTCTAAAACTTCAGCACGAAGTTGATCATCGATCACAGCTTAGGCAACACCTTTGCTAAAAGACTGCCCATTCGATCTGCCGCAGCTTTACCCGCAGCGATAACTTCAGCATGATTTAACTTTTCTCCAGTTACACCAGCAGCAGCATTTGTTACCAAAGAAATTGCAAGTATTTTTGCACCTAGCGCATGAGCAGCTATTGCCTCTGGAACCGTTGACATTCCAACTAAATCTGCACCCATTGTGCGCATCATTCGAATCTCTGCCGGAGTTTCATAAGAAGGTCCGCGCCAGTGAACATAAACACCTTCAGCAAGTGATGGATCTTCAGCTTTAACAATATCTCTTAACTGCTTGCTATATAAATCTGTTAAATCAACAAAATCGGCACCAATTAATGGTGAGGCTGCGGTTAGGGAAATATGATCCTTAATTAAAACTGGTTGCCCAACTTTATAATCAGTATTTATACCACCACATGCATTAGTTAAAACTATTGTCCGACACCCTGCTTTAACTGCGGTACGTACTGCATGAGCAACTGGCTCCATACCTAAGCCTTCATAAAAATGTGTTCTACCTAAAAAAACTAATGCATTAACAGAGTTTGCTAATTCGTAAGAACGAACTTTTCCACCATGCCCTGCGACAGTAGGTGCTGGAAAGCCTGGTAAGTCGGTAACCGGAAATTCATGAGTAGCAGTGCCAAGTGCGTCAGCTGCTGAAATCCAACCAGAGCCCATCACAAGTGCAACATCATGTTTTTCTTTTTTTGTTAACTTAGCGATTTCTTTTGCAGCTTTTTCAGCTGTGCCAAGTGGGTCTTTATATAGATCGCTCATGCGAGAAACTTATCCTAAATTATTACTTATTTTTTAACTCTGGCCAGCTATAACCAAGGGAGATAATCATCTTGCGAAGCAGGGGTAGGGATAAACCAATGATTCCGCTTGGATCACCTTCAATGTTTGTAATAAAAGGTGCACTTAACCCATCTAATGTGAAACCACCAGCAACATTAAGTGGCTCACCGGAATCAACATAATCAATAATTTCTGCCTCAGTCATTTGCGCAAATTGCACTTTTGCAGTTGATCGCTCACTTAACTCAATTCCTTGTTTTAAATCAATTAAACAATGACCAGTATGCAGGTAACCAGACTTTCCGCTTAGCTCTTTGCACCGCGCAATAGCGTTCTCACGATTACCAGGCTTGCCTAAAGATTTTCCGTTAAATTCAAATGTTGAATCACAACCAATAATTAATGAATTTTTTGGAGCGCTTTCTTTAACAGTGTGAGCTTTAAGTATCGCTAACGCAATTACTAGTTCAGATGGTGAAAGTAAATCAAACTCGGAGGCTTCTTCATCAACACCACTTATTAACACTTTAGGGGTAATGCCAGCACTTTCAAGAAGGCGAAGGCGCGAGGTGGAGGATGAGGCGAGGATTACTTGAACCATAATGAAGGTAACCTTATTACATGAGTTTCCCAACCGTTGGCCTTATTTCAAGTGAGTGGGCGCAAAGTATCTATCAAACCGAAGCTAATAAACTCGGAATTGGTTTTAAATTCTCAAGGGATGCCCGTACGGCAGATAAGTTAATTGATTTCGCCAAAGAATGTGACATTGTTTGTATTGACCCAGAGATGGTTGATATTTCAGCAATTAAGACAGCCGAGCGGGCAGGAGTTCGGGTATATCCATGCTCTAAAACTTTGGAACAACTTGATTCAATTGAAAAAAACCTAGCTAGCGGAGATTGCATTTCAATTTTAATTGCAAGATCTGCTCACGACCAAGCTAGTAGCTGGCCCATAACATTAATCACGGATAACTTAACAATCACACCACTACCTGGCATAAGCGATCAGCAAGCTAAAGATATTCAGATATCAGCATTAAGTCTTGCGGCTGAGGTCGGGCTTGTTGGTGGATTTGAATTATTAGTTGATGCAAATGATCATAAAAAATTGATAAGCATTAATTGGCTTGCACCCAAAGCGAAATTTTGGACTCAGATTAACTCTACTTCAAATTATTTCGAGCAATATTTAAGAGCAGTTCTAGATTTACCACTTGGAAGTACTGAAATTATCAATCAATTCACAGTTACTGGATCTTTAGTAACAGATCCAAAGAGTGATAACTATCGTCCATATTTGCACTTAATGGCGCGCAATCCAAATTTAAAGTTTGATCAATCTATTAATCAAGTTGCAGTCTCTGGCGATTATTTGGAGAGTTTGCTAACTGAAATTATTCATGCTCAACAGTATTACAGTGGTGAAATAGAGGAGTAAAACTAAGCTCGCTTTTTATACTCAATTGCTGGGCAATGATTCATTACGGCAAGCAACCCAGAGTCGTGTGCTCGCGCTACCGCGCCAGCATCAATTACATCTAGTTGTAGCCAAACTCCTTTTGCGCCAATTTTGATTGCTTCATCAACAACTGAGCCAGCAAGTGCTGAATTTACAAAAATATCTACTACATCAATAGGAACTGGGATATCAGATAATTTTGCATACCCAATTTGGCCATGAACAACCTCTGCTTTTGGGTGTACTGGAATCACTTGATGACCGTTTTCAATTAAAACTTTTGCAACGCGATAGGCAGCGCGCTCAGAATTATTACTTAAACCAACAATTGCCCAAGTTTTTAATCCAAGCATTTGATCTATCTGATCACTCATTATCGGTACGCCCAAGTGCTCTAAATTTCCAGCCAGCTGATCGCCATGCATCGCGATCTAAGGCATTTCTACCATCGATCATGATTGCTGTTTTAACTAAGGATTTAACTTGTTCAGGTTTAATCTCACGATAAATTTTCCACTCAGTAAGGTGAAGAACAATTTCGGCATCTTTAAGTGTGCTATTTATATCTTCAGCAAACTTCAATGCTGGGAAACGTTTTTGAGCATTTGCAATTGCCTTTGGATCATGAACCGTTACGACCGCGCCCGCTGCCTGAATTTGGGCAGCAATATCTAGGGCTGGGGAATCTCGAACATCATCACTATCTGGCTTAAACGCAGCTCCTAAAATTGCTACTTTCTTGCCAACCAGATCCTCTGATAGATCTTTTCTTACTAATTCGATGATTCTCTGACGAGCACGTAAATTAATTGCATCAACTTCTTTTAGAAACTCAACTGCTTGTTTAGCACCTAACTCTTCAGCACGGGCCATAAATGCACGAATATCTTTCGGCAGACACCCACCACCGAAACCAATTCCAGCTTGTAAGAAACGGTTTCCAATTCTTGGGTCATATCCGATTGCTTTAGCAAGAATCGTTACATCACCACCGGCAGCTTCACAAATCTCTGCCATCGCGTTAATAAAGGAAATTTTAGTTGCTAAAAATGAGTTCGCGGCTACCTTAACTAGCTCGGCAGTTGGAAGATTAGCCCTTACCCATGGAGTATTTTCTTTTAGATTTGTGGCATATACCTCTTTAAGGATTTTTTCCGATTGATCATTTGTAACACCGACTACTAATCGATTTGGTCGAAGGGTATCTTCTACTGCAAATCCTTCTCGCAGAAACTCTGGATTCCAAGCAAGATCTGCTTTTGGATTTAATTCAATTAATCTATTGCGTAATCTTGTAGCGGTGCCAACTGGAACGGTTGATTTTCCAACAACTAGCCCGCCAGGTTTTACAATTTTTGCAATTGATTCAAGGGCAGAATTTACATAGGTTAAATCGGCAGCATTCCCACCCTTAACTTGCGGTGTTCCAACACAAATAAAATGAACATCAACATCTGCCAATTCCGCAATATCTTTGGTAAAGCTAAGTCGGCCGGCTTTAATTTGTTCAGCAAGCAGCTCTTCTAAATCTGGCTCATAAAATGGAACTTTCCCTTTTGATAACAGATCAATTTTACTTGCTTCAGTATCAAAGCCAATAACTTCAAATCCCAAACTTGCCATGCAAGCTGCGTGAGTAGCTCCCAAGTAACCAGTACCAATTACCGAGAGTTTTAATGTCATAAATGAAGCCTACCTAAATTCCTAGTATTTAACGACAAACATTATCTTCAGCGGTACGGGTTTTAAATTTATCAATTATTTCAACAGAAGGTGATTTTGTAGATGACGGTGACGGCGAAGCAACTACCTCATCCACCACTGCTTGATCTTCACGCAACCTGGTCCAAAGTTGAGGTGCTAACACTGGATCCCATAAAACAGCCGATGTAACACCATTTGAATAATAATTTAGATTTGAAAGTGGGACGGTAAGTGTTCTAACACTTGAAGTAGATAGTGACTTCATCTGTTTAGCCAATGCAATTAATTCGGAGTTTTTTAGTTCACTATCAGTTGTTACTGCTGAAAGAGATGAATTAATAAAGCTAGCCATAGTTACTGGATTTAAAAGCACCCCAGCGCTAGTTGCTTTACGAAGTACTGCAGACATGAATGCTTGTTGGCGTTGCATTCTTCCTAGATCTCCCAAGCCATCAAACTCTCTCGTTCTCACATATTTAAGAGATTCGATTCCATTAAGAGTGTGAACACCAGCTTCTAAAATTAAATGACTTTTTGGATCATTTATATTCTTCTTTGTACAAACCTCAACACCACCGATTGAATCAACAATTCTTGCAAATCCAGCAAAGTTAATCTCTATGTAATGGTCTATTTTAAGTTCTGTCATCTCTTCAATTGTTTGGATAAGAAGTGGTGCTCCGCCCCAATTGAATGAAGAGTTAATTTTTGAATACACTGCTGGGATAAGTTTTCCAGATTTTGATGTGTGCTCAGGGATCAGCGCGAAAGTATCACGAGGAATAGAAATCATGACTGCTTTATCTCTTGCCTTTGAAATATGTACTAGCAGCATCGTGTCTGATCTTTTGCCAGCTGCGGTTGCAACAGATCCAACTCTTAATGCCTTTAACTCTGCTTTACTCAAACCTTCACGAGTATCAGAACCAACCAAAAGATAATTCATTGCTGTGGATTTTTTTTCTGGGCGTTTGTCGATCCCACTAAAAACATCTATTTTATTGATCGAGGCAGTTACGGTGCCAAAGGCAAGTGCGCTGATTGCAGAAATCGCCAATACTGCGATCGAAATCCCAGTAAAGATCTTGATACTTCGAGCGGATTTCATCTTCTTATCCTAGATTATAGGCAGGGAATTATTGTGCATAGATATAGATTGGAGGAGTCATGAGTATTTCATCATTTCTACCTGTCTCAGTTATTTTGCCAATTCTCAACGAAGAACGAGATTTGAATCAATGCATCACAGCAATTCTTAAGCAAGATTATCCAGCAGACATAGAAATCATCTTGGCGCTTGGCCCTTCAATAGATAAAACCACAATAATCGCTGAAAAACTATCCGCTGCTGATAAGCGAATTAAGTTAGTTAATAATCCATCCGGGCAAACTGCTACTGGTTTAAATCTTGCGATAAAAATGAGCTCGTATGAAATTCTTTGCCGAATCGATGGCCACTCTGAGATTTCAAGTACTTACATTAAAACAGCAGTTGAGATAATGAATAATCAAGGTGCAGTAAATGTTGGTGGATTGATGTTTGCAGATAGCAATAAAGGGTTACAACGAACAATTGCTCAAGCAATGCGATCTAAGTTAGGTGTTGGGTCATCCAAGTTTCATACTGGGGGAAGTGCCGGTGAATCTGAGACTGTATATCTTGGAACCTTTAAAAAATCAGCAGTAATAGCTGCTGGCGGCTTTGATGAAAGATATATTCGGGCTCAAGATTGGGAACTAAATCACAGGTTACGTAAAAATGGTGGATTAATTTGGTTTGATCCAAGATTAGTTGTTACATATCGACCTCGTAATACTTTTAGAAAACTTGCTAAACAGTATTTTCAATATGGTAGATGGCGCAGAGTAATTACTCGCCAGCACCAAAATACAGTTAATTTTCGTTATCTGGCGCCCCCAATTGCAGTGTCAGTCATTCTTTTATCAATAATTTTTGCCGTTTTAATTAACCCAGTTTTCATTACACCAATCCTTATATATTTTGCATCACTTGTTATTGGGGGAATATTTATTGGTAAGAAAATTGCTGATAAATTATTAATGCCACTTGTTTTAGCAACAATGCATATATCTTGGGGTATTGGGTTTATTACCTCTCCAAAAAAATTATTTAAAAACTAATTTTTATGAAGTATTGAGTTTAAGCCACTCCAGCTACCAGTTTTAGGAAGTGCCTCTAAAGCACCGCTTTGTGAATTACGACGAAATAGTAGGTTATTTGCTCCACTTAATTCTTTTGCCTTAACAATTTTATTATCAGGAAGAGTAATTTTCGATCCAGCTGTTATATAAACCCCAGCTTCGACTACACAATCATCACCTAGGCTGATGCCAATTCCAGAGTTAGCACCAAGTAAAGTGCG
>CANLHE010000037.1 GCA_947490605.1 Actinomycetota bacterium | reverse complement strand
GCGCTTCATCTGTTGATGCACCTAAATGTGGTGTTGCAACAACATTATCTAAAGTAAATAGTGGTGAATCAGTACATGGCTCGGTAGCAAAAACATCAAGGCCAGCACCTGCAACTCTGCCATCTTTAAGCGCTTCATAAAGAGCTGTCTCATCTAATACGCCACCACGAGCAGCGTTGATAATTCTTACACTTGGCTTAACTTTTTTAAGTGCATCTGTGCCGATTAAATTGGCGGTCTCTTTTGTTTTAGGTAGGTGGATAGTTATGAAATCACTTACCTTCAGCAACTCATCTAACTCAACTAATTTCACATTAAGTTGGGCAGCTCGTGCTGGTTGTAAATATGGATCATAAGCAACTACATCCATGCCAAAAGATTGCATACGGGCTGCTACTAATTGACCAATTCGGCCAAAGCCAACAATTCCTAAAGTTTTTTCAAATAATTCAGCGCCAGTGTATTTAGAACGTGCCCACTTCCCATTTCTTAAAGCTGCGTGTGCTGGTGAGATAAATCTGGCTGATGCTAGAAGTAAACCAATTGCCAACTCTGCAGCTGAAACAATGTTTGAAGTTGGCGCATTTACCACCATTACGCCAGCTGCAGTTGCAGCCGGAATTTCAACATTATCTAAACCAACACCTGCTCTTGCAATTACCTTTAAACCTTTTGCTGCTGCAATTGCTTCGGCATCCATCTTGGTGGCAGAGCGAATTAATACTGCATCCACGCCTTTAGCAAGGGCGGCAAGTAATTCCGTTCGATCTGCACCATTGCAATTGCGCACCTCAAAGTCAGGTCCCAACGCCGCTAATGTGGCTGGACTTAACTCTTCAGCAATTAGTACTACAGGTTTAGCCACGCGCCGCATTTCCCTCTTTGTAATCATCTTTGTTGCTTGATTTAACCCAAGACATCAACTTACGAAGATCTCTTCCAACCTGCTCGATTGGATGGGCTTCACCCTTGGCACGAAGTGATTTAAATTCTGGAGCACCTTTATCTTGATCATCGATAAAGCGTTTAGCAAAAGCACCTGATTGCACATCAGCAAGCACAGCTTTCATATTCTCTTTAACACTTGGATCGATAACTCTTGGACCTGAGATGTAATCACCATACTCAGCTGTGTCAGATACTGACCAACGTTGTTTTGCAATTCCACCTTCATACATAAGATCAACAATAAGTTTTAGCTCATGCAAGCACTCGAAGTAGGCAACCTCTGGTTGATACCCTGCTTCAATTAAAGTTTCAAAGCCGTACATAACTAATTGTGAAGCACCGCCACAAAGAACTGCTTGCTCACCAAATAAATCTGTCTCACACTCTTCAGTGAAAGTAGTCAAGATTCCACCAGCACGTAGGCCACCGATCGCCTTTGCATATGAAAGTGTGATTGGCCATGCATTACCAGTTGCATCTTGTTCAACAGCAACAATTACTGGCACGCCACGTCCGGCTGAATACTCACGACGTACTAAATGTCCTGGACCTTTTGGCGCAACCATACAAACATCAACATTTGCAGGTGGCTTGATATAACCAAAGCGAATATTAAAGCCATGGCCGAAAAATAATGCTGCTCCGGCTTTCATATTTGGTGCGATTGAATCATTGTAAATATGACGCTGCACGTGATCTGGAGCTAGCAACATCACAACATCTGCGTCTTTGACTGCATCGGCAACTGTTGCAACTTTAAGACCTTCTGCTTCTGCCTTTGCGCGAGACTTTGAACCCTCAGCCAAACCAACTACAACATCAACACCACTATCGCGTAAGGAAAGTGCATGTGCATGTCCTTGAGATCCGTAGCCAATTACTGCAACCTTTTTAGATTGGATAATCGATAGATCTGCATCTTCATCGTGATACATCGTTGCCACTGTATTTCTCCTTATGTTTGTTGGTTGGTTAATTTTGGTAATCAGCTGTTGAACTATTTGGATCTGACTCGTTAGCAGTTCCCATGGTGCTAAGCGTACGGTCTGCAAGTGTGCTGTCGCCCCGCTCTAGTCCCACCAAGCCTGATTGAACTAACTCTCGAATTCCATGTGCTTTTAAATCAGCAAGCAAGCTTTCAATTGCAGATGATTGACCAACCGCCTCAATAGAGATGGTCTTACCACCCTCATCAGCAATTACTGCACCATGCTTTTTTACAACCTCTTTGGCTGCAGCCGTGTTTGCCACCTTCACCAATAAAATCTCTCGTTTTAATGAATCGGAATCCTTCATCTCAGAGATTCCAATTACATTTACTAATTTAAATAATTGCGCGCTCACCTGATCTAACGCGTGGCCTTCTAAATTTAAAACAATTGTCATTCGAGAAACCTTTGGATTTTCAGTTGGTCCTACAGCGAGTGAATCAATGTTGTATCCACGACGAGAAAATAGCGATGCAACCCGTGCCAATACGCCAGGTGAGTTCTCAACTAAAACAGCCAATGTATGAATAGCCATTACAACTCCTGTGAATCCCAGACCGGGGCCATTGATCTGGCAACTGTGATGTCATCATTTGATGTGCCAGCAGCCACCATCGGCCAAACCATTGCATCACGATGAACATTAAAATCAACTACAACTGGACGATCATTAATTGCCATCGCTGCCTCAATAGTTTTATCAACATCCTCTGGCCGCTCACAACGCAACCCAACACAACCCATTGCTTCAGCCAATAATTTGAAATCTGGGATTCGCTTTGAGTGCAAATCAGTATTTGAATAACGTTGGTTATAGAAAAGAGTTTGCCACTGGCGAACCATGCCAAGTGATTCATTATTAATTACTGCCACTTTGATTGGAATATTATTTAGTGCACAAGTTACTAACTCTTGATTTGTCATTTGGAAACAGCCATCACCATCAATTGCCCAAACAGTTGTGTCAGGTGCTCCTACCTTTGCACCCATTGCAGCTGGAACTGCATATCCCATAGTTCCAAGACCACCTGAGTTAAGCCAAGTTCTTGGTTTTTCATAACCAATAAATTGTGATGCCCACATCTGATGTTGACCAACACCGGCTGCAAAAATTGTGTCCGGTCCTGAGATCTTGCCAATTCTTTCAATTACATGCTGTGGTGAAACAGAGCCATCAGATGGTTTGTCATAACCTAATGGGAACTTACTTCGCCAGCCATAAGTTTCAGTCAGCCAAGGAGTTAAATCTGGTTGAGATTTTGCAAGAGCAGCTTTAGTAGCAGGATTAAGTGCGCGCAAGATATTTTTCAAATCACCAACGATTGCAACATCAGCATGACGATTCTTACCAATCTCTGCTGGATCTATATCAGCGTGAATAATCTTGGCATTAGGTGCAAAGGTAGAAAGTTTTCCAGTTACTCGATCATCAAAACGTGCACCTAAGGTAATTAGTAGATCTGCTTTCTGAAGAGCGGTAACTGCAGCAACTGTTCCATGCATACCAGGCATACCAAGATGTTGCGGGTGGGAATCAGGGAAAGCACCTCGTGCCATCAAAGTGGTAACAACTGGTGCGCCAGTTATCTCAGCAAGCTGCATCAACTCTTTTGCGGCATTCGCCTTAATGATTCCGCCACCAACATAAAGAACTGGCTTTTTAGATTGAGTAATTAAAGCTGCGGCATCTCTGATCGCTTCACTCTTTGGCTCAACAACTGGGTTATAACCAGCTAGTGAAACATTTTTTGGATAATTAAATGTAGTTTCTTTTTGCAACGCATCTTTAGCGATATCAACTAGAACCGCGCCAGGACGGCCAGTACTTGCAATATGAAATGCTTCAGCAATTGCGCGTGGAATATCTGCTGGGTCGGTGATTAAGTAATTATGTTTTGTGACTGGCATGGTAACGCCACGAATGTCTGCTTCCTGAAAAGCATCTGTACCAATTGCTGCAGACGGAACTTGACCGGTAATTGCCACGATTGGAACAGAATCCATTTGGGCATCAGCTAGTGGTGTTACTAAGTTTGTAGCTCCAGGTCCAGATGTTGCGATACAAACACCAACTCGACCAGTTGCTTGGGCGTAACCAGTTGCTGCATGGCCTGCACCTTGCTCATGTCTTACTAAAATATGGCGGATCTTTGAATCAAAAATTGGATCGTAGGCAGGAAGAATGGCGCCGCCTGGTATGCCAAACATGACATCAACACCGGCAGCTTCGAGTGCGTTAACTAAACTTTGCGCACCATTCATCTTGTTCATCGCTTCCTTTCTTAACTAGCCCTTGTCTAAAACAAAACCCCCCAGTTTTATCTGAGGGGTGCGAACTAACTTTTTTTAGTTAGCGCGCACGCTCAATAATCACCACGACCACAGATGTGATCGCAATTTGTGAGATTAGTGAGGTGTTCTTCATGGCTGTAGTTTCTCAGGTGTAGTTGGTCTAGTCAACCCGTGAGATATCAATCTCAATATTTGAGCGTACTTATAACAAAACTGCAATTAATCGCAGACCGCACCCTTTGCTGCACTGCCTACTAACTTTGAATACTTAGCTAAAACCCCGCGGCGATATTTGTGTGGGATCGGTTTGAAATTTTTCTTACGCTCTGTCATCTCTTTTTCATCTACCAATAAATCTAAAGTTCTATTCTTAGTATCAATTCTTACGCGATCACCATTGTTAACAAATGCAATTGGACCACCATCAACTGCTTCAGGAGCAACATGTCCGACACAAAGACCGGTTGTGCCACCAGAGAATCTGCCATCAGTTAGGAGCAATACAGATTTACCAAGTCCAGCACCTTTAATTGCGCCAGTGATCATTAACATCTCGCGCATACCAGGGCCACCCTTTGGTCCTTCATATCTAATTACTACAACATCGCCAGCAACAATTGAGCCATTCTCTAAAGCATCCATTGCAGATTGTTCACGTTCGAAAACCTTTGCTGGTCCTTCAAATACGTCAACGCCAACTCCAGCTGTCTTACAAACTGCGCCATCAGGTACAAGTGAGCCACCAAGGATTGTGATTCCACCACCAAGCGACATTGGATTATTTACAGCTTTTAGAATTTCACCATCTGGATCAGGAGGGGAAACATCTTTTAGATTTTCAGCCATAGTTTTTCCAGTTACTGTTAAACAATCACCATGTAATAAACCGGCATCAAGAAGTGCGCGAAGAATTACTGGAATTCCACCCACCTTGTCCACATCAGTCATTACATACTTACCAAATGGCTTTAGATCACCAAGTAGCGGAACCTTAGATCCAACTCGATGGAAATCTTCAAGTGTTAACTCAACCTCTGCCTCATGTGCGATTGCAAGTAGGTGAAGAACTGCGTTTGTTGATCCACCTAATGCCATCACAACAGTAATTGCATTTTCAAAAGCTTTCTTAGTCAAAATCTGACGAGTAGTAATGCCTTTTCTAATCAACTCAACAACTGCAGCTCCTGATTTAACTGCGTAATCATCACGACGACGATCAATCGATGGTGGTGATGCAGAGCCAGGAAGTGACAAACCAATTGCTTCTCCTACTGCGGCCATTGTGTTTGCGGTGTACATACCGCCACACGCACCTTCACCTGGACAGATTGCTCGTTCAATTTTATCTACCTCTTCTTGAGAAATTAATCCCCGAGCACATGCACCAACTGCTTCAAATGCATCAATGATTGTTACATCTCTACCATCAACTTTTCCTGGCATTGTGGAGCCGGCATAAACAAACACACTTGCAACATCCATTCGAGCTGCTGCCATCATCATGCCTGGAAGTGATTTATCACAACCGGCAAATGTAACCATGCCATCTAAGCGCTCTGCTTGCATAACAGTTTCAACTGAGTCCGCAATTACTTCACGGGAAACTAATGAGAAGTGCATTCCTTCATGTCCCATTGAAATTCCATCAGAGACAGAGATCGTGCCAAATTGCATTGGAAAACCACCAGCATCGATTACGCCTTTTTTAGATGCTTTAGCTAAACGATCAAGCGATAAATTACATGGAGTAATTTCATTCCAAGATGATGCAATACCAATTTGTGGTTTAGCAAAATCTTCATCTTTCATACCAACTGCGCGAAGCATTCCGCGAGCAGGAGCACGCTCCATACCATCGGTGACTAAGCCAGATCTTGGCTTCATCTTGTTTGGCGGATTTTTTTCGCTCATAAGATTAGTTTATTGTCCTAAGTGTTTTAATAATAATTCCCGCACCTTAGCTGCATCGGCCTGTCCACCAGTTGCTTTCATCACAGCGCCAATTAAGGCACCTGCTGCTGGAAGGTTTCCACCTTTTACCCGCTCAGCGGTCTCTGGCTGAGCAGAGATTGCATCCTCAATGGCTTTCATCAGTGCACCATCATCTGAGACAACCTTTAGGCCACGTTTGTTAATTACATCTGCCGGGTTACCTTCTCCAGCAATAACGCCTTCAACAACTTGGCGAGCTAACTTATCGGTTAACTCACCACTTGCAATTAGTGAAATAACTTGCGCAACATCTTTAACTGAGATTAATTCGGTTGGTAAAACAGCGCGGTCATTAGCAATTCTAGATATTTCACCTAACCACCAACTACGAGCCTTGGTTGGGTCTGCGCCTAACAAAACTGTCTCTTCAACCGTATCAAGCAACTCGGCATTCACCATTGCTGACATCTCTTTATCTGGAACGCCCCAAGCTGTTTGTAATCTTGCTCTGCGATCTGATGGTTTTTCTGGCAAACTCTTTCTTAACTCATCGATCCATTTTGCATCAGGCACAACTGGTACTAAATCTGGCTCTGGGAAGTAGCGATAATCCTCCGCCTGCTCTTTAGATCTACCGGGACGTGTTTCACCACTCTCCTCTAAGAAGTGACGAGTCTCCTGCACAATTCTTTCGCCACTTTCTAATCTATTTGCTTGGCGAATTACCTCACCAGTTACGGCTCGTTCTACTGAACGAAGTGAGT
>CANLHE010000036.1 GCA_947490605.1 Actinomycetota bacterium | reverse complement strand
CCTGGCGTAAAGGAGGCAACACATAACACTCTTGTGTTACCGAACTCAACTAAGACAGAGCCTTCGGCATTGTTTAGCCAATTGCGAGTGAATTTAACCGCTCGCAGTTGATCATTATTTCTGCCATCTAATCTGCTCATATCTCTCCCTTTAAATCTTCGTGGTAACTTTTAAAACCTCAGGTCCTAAAAACCTTCGGGCTAAGGTGGCAAACTTATCGGCATCTGCCGTTGCTACAAACCGGTGAGTTACCGGCGCCCCTGGCGTATTAAGAAGATCTGCTTCGACTAGGTTGCGATATAAATCTTTTGCTGTCTCCTCTGCACTTGATACTAGAGTGACATCATTTCCCATTACATAGGAGATCACACCAGTTAAAAGTGGGTAGTGGGTGCAACCTAAAACCAAGGTATCAATATCTGCTTTTTTCATTTCCGCTAAGTAATCCTGGGCGATCTTGGTGATCTCATCACCACTGGTATTTCCGGCCTCAACATACTCAACAAATAATGGACAAGCTTTAGCGGTAATCTCTAATTGTGGGGCGGCGGCAAATGCATCTAGGTATGCCTTTGATTCAATAGTTGCGGCAGTTCCAATTACGCCGACCTTGCCACTTCTAGTTGCTGCCACTGCTCGTCTAACTGCGGGTTGGATTACCTCGATAACTGGGATCTGATAGCGCTCGCGTGCATCTCTTAACATTGCAGCACTTGCAGTATTGCAAGCAATCACGATCGCTTTAACGCCGGCTGAAACTAATTGATCCATAATCTCAAGGGCAAAGGTGCGAACCTGAGCTAATGATTTCGGTCCGTATGGACCACGGGCGGTATCGCCAATATAAAGAATTGATTCCCCAGGCAGCTGATCAATAATTGCTCGGGCAACTGTTAAGCCACCAACGCCGGAGTCAAAGATGCCAATCGGGGCGCTCTTCTTATCTATTGAGGTAGTAACCATTTGTGTAAGTGTAAATGGCGAGCGCAGATATCGCCTGACCAAGCCAAACCATCAGAAAATGTCCGATTTAGCCCTTTTTTTGGGAAAAATACTTAAGAATTAATGAGAAATCAGCGTGGATGCAATTGTCTGACTGGCCAGTAACGGCCACTATATAGGTAGGCGATTAATCGTAGTTTGCATATGAAATTACGAGTACTCGCTGGCTTGTGTCCAAAAGGATATGAGCAACCTAAATGCCTATGGAGGCTTATTTAGATGAGTTCAATAACACTATCGAACGATCAATTCGGCATCGTATACAACGTGCTTTCATTCGCACTTGTATCTATGTTGGCTTGTACCGTTTACACCCTAGTTTCACAATCACGCGTACTACCTAAGTACCGTGGCGCACTTGTAATGTCATCAATGGTTACATTCATTGCTGGCTACCACTACTGGAGAATTTTCAATTCATTTGATGATTCTTATGTAAATGGTGCAGTATCAGTAGGTACCGGTAAGGGTTCATTCAACGAGGGATATCGCTACGTTGACTGGATTTTAACTGTACCTCTTCTACTAGTAGAGGTAATTGCAGTTCTAGGTCTTGCTAAAGCAGCTGCATCATCATTGATCAACCGCTTAGTACCAGCATCTGCTGCGATGATCGCACTTGGTTACCCAGGTGAGATTTCTGCAGATAACAACACCAAAGTAATTTGGGGCGTACTTTCAACAATTCCTTTCCTATACATTCTTTATGTATTGTTCGTTGAGCTTTCAAAGTCACTAGATCGTCAACCAGCAGGCGTTGCAGCAACCGTAGGTCGCTTACGTCTTCTGTTGATCGCAACATGGGGCGTTTACCCAATTGCGTACCTTCTACCAATTCTTGGTCAATCAGCAACAGATCCAGGCGCATTTGTTAACCGTCAAATCGGTTACTCAATTGCAGATGTTCTGGCAAAGTGCGTATTTGGTCTAACAATCCTAAAGATTGCAAAGATGAAATCCGTAGCTGAAGGAATGAAGGATGCAGAGTAATACTCTGATCTATTAGGAAATGGGGCCAAGAGATTGGCCCCATTTTTTATGCCAATTACTTGTTATAAGTGGTTGATTAAACTCTCTTGAATGCCACCGAGCCAGAAGTAAACTGCAAAAAGTGGCTTCTGCGGATCACTATCTTTCATTAACTCATACATCTCATAAGAATCTTGCTTAATATCTAACCGAACAGCAAGGGCAAGACGAAGATCATTAATTGCAATTAGCCATTGAGTTGGGTCAGTGACGGCAATATCCGCCTTAGGCAGCTCATGATCAACTGGGAAAACTAGCTGTTCCCGTAAGTACATTAAATGGGTTTGCTTTACCGTTCTAAGTGAGCTTTCAGTGTATTTACGAAACTCAGCCGCACTCTCTGGATCTGCATATCCATTTGGCAACAACCTGCGAAGTACTGGGTCTTCTGGTTGATCAATTGCTGATTCAAGATTTCCAATTGAGGCTGCCATTAATTGCGCAAATGGATCATCACTTTGATAGTGGTGAATGAAGTTTCGCTCCCCTAGTAACTCAAGTAATTGTTCAACTAAATTAATTAAAATATGTAACTCATCATTTGATAGTGCAACGGTTAAGTCACCAGCTTTAGATGTGCCTTTAAACTCGCCCATGATCATCCCTTTGCAATGTCGCCCAAAGTCCATGTTCATGAAGTTGCTGAACCACTCGCTCCATCTCTTCTCTAGTACCAGATGCCACAACTGCTTTACCTTCGGTGTGAACCTGCATCATTAACTTATGAGCTTTTTCTGGTGAGAAGTTAAATAGCTTTATAAATACATAAGTTACATAATTCATCAAATTAACTGGATCATCCCAAACAATTGTGACCCAAAGGTTGTCAAAAAACTTACTTAGATCTAACTCTTCTTCCATTTGGGTCTGAGAACTCATAGGTAAATTATCTAACTAAAACGGTTATCTCATCACTTACGCCAGCGGTATTTTTCTCACCCGCTGCAATTACCACCTGATATGTGGCTAACCCAGTAGCAGTCGGTGCGATCTTGAAGGTAAAGCCACCGGTTGCATCAGTTATGAACTCACCCAGTGACTTACCATTTTGCTTAACTGTTAACTTAACCCCGGCAACCTTTGGCAGCACTTGACCAGTTACCGCGTAAGTTGCAGCTGCTTTAACTGAGGCCGGAAGTGGGAGTGAAACACTTGGCACTACTGAAATTATTTTTTCAGCAGTCTTACCCTCTGATCTCTCCCAGCTTCCTTCTGAAACTAACCTAATCTGACTTTTCTGCGCAATGATTACTGGAACTGCAATCACACCAGCGGCATCGGTTGTGCCGGCAGCTAAAGTACGCCAGGAGTTATCAGAGCTGTTCTTTATTTCAAATCTAACGTTAAGGGATGAAACTGGCGTCTTATCTGGCAATTTAAATGTGCCGGTTAGATTAAAAGTTGAGCCATAACCAATCTGTTCTAAATCAGTTGCAATTGTTCCTAATACCTGGTCTGGCGCAATAGATTTTGCGATATCTCTAATTGAGGCAATAGCTGCGGTATTTTCCATACCAAAAGTCCAAACCGCTATTCCACCTAATCGATACTTTCCAACTAGATTTGTGCGAGCGGTATAACTGCGTTCATCTGGGTACCAAACTGTTCTACTTGCAGTACAAAAGCTTGCTGAGTTGGTTGGATCTACATATGTTTTCTTATAGGTAAATGTTGATTCGGCATGAGTGGTGTTGTAAGTAGGAGTTGCATTATTACTACTTGCAAGTGTTAACGCCTCCCGCATTACCACCGCCGCTTTTGCGCCAACAACAACTGAGGTTGCAAAATCTTTTGGACAAACACCTTCAACTTTAGTAATCCAATCCCGGCCATAACCTGGAATTCCTAAGTAAACCTTTGAAGCTGGCATTTGAGTAACTGCATACTTAACTGCATCCTCACTCCAAGGTAGTGGCCCAATCGGCCCTGGCGATGTAGTTGAAAAGTCATACGCCATTATTCGCAGGCGATCAATTAGTGGACCAATCTCTGCCCAGGAGTAAACCGAGTTTCCGGCTCGCTTTGTCTCTGGTGCAAAATCAGGTGGAGTTGTTACAGATAAAAGTTTTCCTTGATCATGGAGCGCGGTAGATAACTCCTTAATAAATGCAATCCAATTTGGTTTTAAGGCTGGCCAAGAAGATCTGCCATCTTGGGTATAAAAGGTTTCGAAATCTAAATCAATTCCATCATAATTATATTTAAGCACTAAGTTTTTAATTGTTTGAACAATGCTTGTTCGAGAGTTTGGATTTGCTAATAAATTAGCTAATGCAAATTTTGGATTGTCATCAGTAATAGTTGGTAGTAGTAATAATCCGTTTGCCTTTAACCTGGTAATTACCTGTTCTACCGGAGTTGTATATTTTCCAATTGCATACTTATCTTTGATCGTCGTTGCACCGGTTAACCCATACCAAAATGGAGAAATATCTCTGATCAAATCTAAATTACCCTCAACTGTTGGCAAATTCCTTGCGAGTGAATAATCCGGCAACCAACCGGAGAGAATTTTCCGGGGTGGATTATCGGCCTTAGCTGGTGTTAATAATGAGAGTAAAAGGGTAAAAGAGATTGCAGAAATTAGTAATTTACGCGATCTCATATATTTTAGGGTATCGGTATTAACTGAGAAATTACTTTAAGCGAGCGTGAATCTCTTTACATGTTGGACAGATTGGAAACTTTTGTGGATCACGATTTGGTATCCACTTCTTGCCACACAATGCTCTTACAGTTTTGCCGGTCACGGCAGATTCAGTGATCTTGTTCTTATCTACATAATGAGAAAATCGCTCATGATCACCCTCATCAGTTGGGGCAAGAAGCTCTTTCTCAAGCAGACCACCCTTGCTTGATTTACCGCGTAAATCATCGAGGAAACCCATGGGGAAATCTTAATCTAAATTTATCGCCTACCATTTACCAATGAGCGCACCTCTTAAAGATCTTCTTCGCACCTCAGATCTTTCTAAAGCAGATATTGAACTTCTGCTTGAGACTGCAAGTAAGTTTGCAAAAAATCCACTTCGCGCCAAGAAAGCATTGGCTAAGCGCACAGTTGCCATATATATGACGAAGTCTTCTACTCGAACCAGATTAGCCTCAGAAACTGCTGTGGCCCATCTTGGCGGCACACCAATCTTCTTACGCGGTGATGATCTACAAATCGGTCGCGGTGAAACTATCTCAGATACGGCAAAAATTATCTCTGGCTTTTGCAGCGCTCTAATTGTTCGTACCTTTGCTCAAAGCGATGTTGATGAGTTAGGAAAGTATGCAAGCATTCCAGTAATTAATGCTTTAACTGATGATGATCACCCAACTCAATTACTAGCTGATTGGTTAACTATTAGAGAACAGTTTGGAAAAGATATTAAAAATCGTAAATTTGTATATGTTGGTGATGGAAATAATGTGGCAGCTGCTTGGTTAATAATGGGAGCTACAATGGGAGCCCATGTTGTAGTTGCAACCCCTGGTGGCAAGTGGGCGCCTAAATCTTCAGTAGTTGAACAAGCTAATAAAATTGCAAAACAATCGGGCGCAAAGATTGAAGTAGTAACCGATCCAAAAGAAGCAGTGAATGGTGCGAGTGTGGTTTACACCGATGTTTGGATGTCGATGGGTGATTCAGAAGCTGATCGGTCTGAAAAGATCGCAGCTCTTTCTCCATTTGCGGTAACAAATGATTTAATGAAGTTAACAGCGAAAGATTCAATATTTATGCACTGCCTACCAGCACACCGTGGTGAAGAGGTGGCAGCTGATGTTATTGATGGTGCTAAATCTGTAGTCTGGCGTCAGGCATTTCACCGTCGCACCACTATTCAGGCCCTGCTTTATCACCTAACTAAAGGTGATTTAAAGGGTAATAAATAGAGTGAAAGTTAGGTAAAGTAAGCAAATGCGTGTTTGCGTCCCGAGGGAAATTAAAACTGGTGAGAAGCGAGTTGCTTTAGTTCCAGATATTATTTCAAAACTAACTAAAGCTGGCCTTGAAGTTGTAATTGAGTCTGGCGCTGGTGTTGCATCTGAATACTCCGATAAGCAATTTACTGATGCTGGGGCGCAGATTAAATCTGGTGATGTATTAGCCAACAGTGATGTAGTGCTTTCAGTTCAACCACTGACGCCGACTCAAATAAAAAGCCTTAAAAAAGGTGCAATTACTATCTCATTTTTATCTCCGACAACCGCTACTGATTCAATCGATGCCGCAGTTTCAGCTGGCGTTACTGCCCTCTCACTTGAAATGGTGCCAAGAATTTCCCGCGCTCAATCAATGGATGCACTCACTTCACAAGCATTATGTGCTGGCTATAAGGCTTCACTTGTTGCAGCTGAGTTATCACCAAAGTTTTTCCCACTTCTAATGACTGCTGCTGGAACTGTTACCCCGGCAAAGGTTGTGGTGTTAGGAGCAGGCGTTGCCGGCCTTCAAGCAATTGCAACTGCAAAAAGATTAGGTGCAGTTGTCTCTGCTTATGATGTTCGTCCAGCATCTGCTGATGAGGTTAAATCAATGGGCGCAAAATTTATTACCTTAGAGCTTGAAGCCTTAGAAGGTGCTGGTGGTTATGCCAGAGAAATGACAGAAGAGCGGGCGGCAAAACAACGTGACCTACTTACTCCATATATTGCAGCCGCAGATGTTTTAATTACCACCGCTGCTGTCCCTGGTAGAACTGCGCCAAGATTAGTAACTGCGCAAATGGTTTCACACATGGCACCTGGCTCAGTTGTGGTTGATCTTGCTGCTGAAAGTGGCGGCAATGTTGAGGGCTCTGTAGCTGGTGAAATTACTACTACAAGTGGTGGCGTAAGAATTTGGGGCGGCAAAGATGTGCCAAGCCAATTAGCATTTCATGCTTCTATGCTGTTCTCTCGCAATGTTGTAAATCTTCTATTACTTATGAGCAAAACAGCAGATGGTAAACCAACTGGTGTGATTGAACCTGATTTTTCAGATGAGATTATTGATTCTGCAACTCTTACACACGCTGGATCAAAAAGAGAGAAGGCTAAGTAATGGTTACTGAAGTTATGAGTAATGAAATTGCCTTACTTGCGATATTTTTATTATCGATCTTTGTTGGCTTTGAGGTAGTTTCTAAAGT
>CANLHE010000035.1 GCA_947490605.1 Actinomycetota bacterium | reverse complement strand
GTATTGCAAACAAAACATATGGAAAGTGTGAAGAGTGTGGGAACTTTGTAGGAAAAGCCAGATTACAGGTTTTCCCTCGCGCTACTTTGTGTATGGTTTGCAAACAAAAAGAGGAACGACGCTGAACCTAATTCAGCGAAAATGGTTAGCGGTTTCCGCATTAATTGTTTTTGCCTTAGATTACTCAACTAAGCAGTTAGCAATACATTACCTGTCAGATGAGCCAAAAAATATAATTGGCTCACTGCTTCAATTCAGACTTATTTATAACTCTGGTGCCGCATTTAGCCTGGCTTCTAGCGGCACAATTTTTCTCTCTAGTTTTTCAATAATCACAGCAGCTGTTATTTTCTACTTCGGTCGTAAAGTTACATCCACACCGTGGGCCATAGCTTTGGGTCTTGTCTTAGGTGGAATTTTCGGTAATTTAACTGATCGAATATTCAGATCACCTGGTGGGTTGCAAGGTGAGGTAGTTGATTGGATCCAAATCCCCAACTGGCCGGTATTTAATATTGCAGATTCGGCAGTAGTTTGCGGTGCGATACTTATTACAGTTTTAAACTGGAAAAATATAGAATTTAGTAAAAGTGAGGACAAAGAGTGAGTGAGCGTGAGGTTAGAAATCTAATTATTCCAGAAGGGTTAAACCAGGAGCGAGTTGACGCTGCTCTATCAAGATTACTTGGATTATCCCGTAACGTAATTGTTGGCTTAATTGAATCTAATGAAATATCAAAAGATGGTAAGGCGGTTGGAAAATCTGATCGGGTTATAAGTGGAGATCAACTAGAGGTATTGATGCCAGCGGCCAAGGGAGAAGCAAAACTTACTGCAACACCGATTGATGGTTTGAAAGTTGTCTACGATGATGAGTACTTAATTGTGATCGATAAACCAGTAGGAATTGCTGCGCATCCAAGTCCTGGCTGGCATGGTGCGACAGTTGTTGGTGCAATTTTTGCTGCTGGTTATCAGCTGGCAACCTCTGGGGCAGCCGAACGTCAAGGTGTTGTTCATAGGTTAGATGTTGGAACATCTGGCTTAATGGTGGTAGCTAAAAGTGAAATTGCATATGCAAGTTTGAAAGATCAGTTTCGCGAGCGAACAGTTTCAAAGGTTTATCACGCACTAGTTCAGGGCCATATGGATCCAACGGTTGGAACTATTGATGCACCAATCGATCGTCATCCGAAAGAGGATTATCGTTTTGCGGTTGTGGCAAATGGCAAGCCAAGTATTACTCACTATAAAACCTTAGAAGTTTTCCCGGCAGTTACATTGCTTGAGATTGAACTTGAAACCGGAAGAACTCACCAAATAAGAGTTCACTTCTCAGCACTGCACCACCCATTAGTTGGTGATTTAACCTATGGGTCAGATCCGGCCCTTGCCGCAAGGCTAAAGATCTCTCGTCCTTGGCTACACGCCAAACAACTTGCCTTTACCCACCCAGGCAGTGGCGAGCGAATCTCATTTACGGCTGACTACCCAGAGGATCTGACACGCTCACTTGCCCTACTTTCAGATATTGCCCGCTAGAAATTAACAGCAGTAGTAATCTCACTATCCATGTCTAATTCATCTAACAACCTAAAAAATTCGGAGAATTTTGTACATCTTCATGTACACACCGAGTACTCGATGTTGGATGGTGCTGCAAAAATCTCTGAGTTAGTTGCAGAGGTTGCTCGTCAGGAAATGCCAGCGATCGCAATGACTGACCATGGAAATGTATTTGGTGCATTTGAATTTCATAAACTTGCAAAAGCTGCAGGTGTTAAACCAATTATTGGTATTGAAGCATATGTCGCGCCCGAATCAAGATTTGATAAAAGAAGAGTTAAGTGGGCCGAAGGCGGTGAGGATGATGTCTCTGGAGGTGGTGCTTACACACATATGACACTTCTTGCCGAAAATAATCAGGGTTTATCAAATCTATTTAAGCTCTCATCTCTTGCATCACTTGAAGGTTTCTATTACAAGCCAAGAATGGATAGAGAATTACTGTCTAAGTATTCAAAAGGAATCATTGGTACAACTGGTTGTGCTGGTGGAGAGATTCAAACTAGGTTACGAATGGGTAACTACAAAGAGGCGATTAAAGCAGCTAGTGAAATGAAAGATATTTTTGGGGCTGAAAATTTCTATTTAGAGATCATGGATCACTCGATTGAAATTGAGAAGCGCGCTTTCGCAGATTTACTGAAGCTAGGCAAAGAGTTAAATCTGCCATTACTGGGAACTAATGATTTGCACTATACCCATCATGATGATGCAAGCGCCCATGAGGTATTGCTATGCATTCAATCTGGCTCAACGATTGCAGACCCGAAGCGTTTTAAATTTGAGAACTCTGAGTTTTATTTAAAGAGCGCTGCTCAAATGCGAGAACTATTTAAGGATTTTCCAGAGGCATGTGATAACACGCTGCTTATTGCCCAGCGTTGTGAAACGACAATGCGTGAAGGTGAGAACCTATTGCCAAGATTTACGGTTCCACAAGGTGAAACTGAAGATAGTTGGCTAAAAAAACTATCTAATGACGGCCTTGCTGCTCGAATGGGTAATCAAATCCCAGTTGAATATCAAGAGCGATTAGATTTTGAATTAGATGTCATGATGAAGATGGGTTTTCCTGGGTATTTTTTAGTTGTTGCTGACCTTTGTAAACATGCCCGGGAAGTTGGAATCAGAGTTGGCCCTGGTCGCGGTTCTGCAGCTGGCTCACTTGTTTCATATTCGCTAGGAATTACTGGACTTGATCCAATTAAATTTGGTTTATTGTTTGAAAGATTCTTAAACCCAGAGCGTATTTCTATGCCGGATATTGATCTAGATTTTGATGAGCGTAGAAGATCAGAGATGATCCAATATGCAACTACAAAATATGGTAATGATCGAGTAGCACAGATTATTACCTATGGAACTATTAAATCTAAACAGGCGATTAAAGACTCAACTCGAGTTCTTGGTTACCCATACGCACTAGGCGAGCGGCTAACTAAATCACTTCCACCTTCTGTAATGGGTAAAGATATTTCACTTGGCGGAATTTTTAATATGGATGATGATCGTTATGGCGAGGCAAGTGAGTTTAGAAATTTGTATGAGTCTGACCCAGATTCAAAGAAGATTGTTGACACTGCATTAGGTATTGAAGGATTAAAGCGGCAATGGGGTGTGCACGCAGCTGGCGTTATATTAAGTAAAGAACCACTTTTGGAAGTTATCCCAATTCATCGTAGAGAAGCCGATGGAGCAATCATCACTCAATTTGATATGGGAGCATGTGAAGCAACTGGTCTACTTAAGATGGATTTTCTTGGGTTGCGCAACCTCTCTGTATTAGATGATTGCTTAGTTAATATTGAAAAAAACCTTGGTAAAAAAGTAGTCCTTGAGACCTTGCCGCTAAAAGATGACAAAACCTTTGAACTGTTATCTCGCGGAGATACTTTAGGAGTTTTCCAATTAGATAGTGCCCCGATCAGATCATTACTACGTTCAATGGCACCAGATAGTTTTGAAGATATTGCAGCGGTTATTGCGTTATATCGCCCAGGTCCAATGGGTGAAGATTCACATAATAAATATGCTGATTATAAAAATGGCCGAAAAGCTCAGGTTGGTATTCATCCAGAGCTTGATAAGCCACTAAGTGAAATTCTAAAAGATACCTATGGCTTAATTGTTTACCAAGAACAGGTATTAGCAATCGCTCGAAAGGTCGCTGGTTTCACACTTGGCCGTGCGGATTTGCTTCGTAAGGCAATGGGTAAAAAGGATAAGAAGATTCTCGATAAAGAAAAGGTTCACTTTGATGCCGGCATGAAAGAAAATGGTTTTTCTGCTGATTCAATTGAAAAACTATGGCAAACACTTATCCCATTTTCTGATTATGCATTTAATAGAGCTCATAGCGCCGGCTATGGCTTACTCTCTTTTTGGACTGCATACTTAAAAGCAAACTATCCAACTGAGTACATGGCTGCTCTACTAACTAGTGTTCGTGATGATAAAGATAAGAGTGCCCTTTACTTAAATGAGTGCCGTCGTATGGGAATAAAGGTTTTGCCGCCTGATGTGAATGAATCAGATTCTGAATACACTCCACGCGGAACTGATATTAGGTTTGGATTAACAGCTATTAGAAATGTTGGCGAAAATGTTGTTTCATCAATTATTGAGAATCGGAAAACAAAAGGGAAGTATTTAAGTTTTGGTGATTTCTTGACCAAGGTAGATTCACATGTCTGTAATAAAAAAACGATTGAATCATTAATTAAAGCAGGTGCATTTGATTCTTTAAATCACACTCGACGCGGTTTGATGATGGTGTTCTTAGAAGCACTTGATGCAGTCTCTGAGGCAAAGCGGGCAGAGGCAATCGGACAATTTGATTTATTCGGGGCCACAAATGCCACTACAAGTGTTAGCGGTGTTGAGCTAGATATTCCTAATACCGAGTGGGAAAAAATGATGTTGCTGGGGTATGAGCGAGAGATGTTGGGACTATATGTTTCTGATCATCCATTGCTGGGAGTAGAACATGTTCTGCGGTCAGTTGCAGATTTTTCAATCAGTCAAATATCTGAAGTTAGCCATGATCAGGTAATTACAATTGGTGGATTGATAACACAGATTCAGAGAAAAGTTTCAAAGCAAGGTACTCCATGGGCGATTGTTACTGTTGAAGATCTAGATGGTGCAGTAGATGTTTTATTTTTCTCAAATGCTTATGCCGCTCATGGAGTTAATTTAGTTGAGGATCGAATTGTGGCAATTAGAGGCCGTGTTGATAAGAGAGAGGAACAACCTAGGATCTCAGCCCTTGATTTAACGCTACCTGATTTAAAACAAGTACCAACTGGCCCATTTATAATTTCAATGGAAATGTCGAGATGTACTCCACCAGTTATTGATCGTATGAATGAAATTTTACGTTCTCATCCTGGCGGGCGAGAGGTCCACTTAAGATTAGTAGATGGTGAAAAAAACACAGTTCTAAAACTAGATGAGGATTTAAAGGTGACATCATCACCAAGTTTGAGTGCAGATCTTAAAACTGTACTTGGGCCAGATTGCTTAGTTGTCTAGGTATAAATGAGCATTCTTGAATTATTGCCAGCCATAGATATTAAGAATGGTAAATCTGTCAGATTAAAACAAGCAGATTTTGATTCAGCCGAACAGTATGAAAGTCCTAATGTTGTTCTGTCTGATTTTATCGCTAAAGGTGCAAAATGGGTTCATCTTGTTGATTTAGATGCAGCTTTTAAATCGGGGAGTAATTCAGATTTGATACAAAACTTAATTGCTGCGAGTCCAATAAAGATTCAACTATCTGGTGGAATCATTAATGAAGATTCACTACAAAAAGCATTAAGTACTAAATCTGACCGGATAAACATTGCAACCGCAGCTCTGCAGAATATTGATTGGGTAGTTAAAGCCATCAAATCCAACAATGAGCGTTTAACGATTGGGCTTGATATTGATGATGGTGTTCTAATTGCCAGAGGAAGTGGTGAAGTAATTGGTGATCCGTTTGAGTATATAAAGACTTTGGATACGGCCGGATGCAAGCGGTATGTTGTCACCGATAACTCAACAGATGGTGAGCTAAATGGCCCGAATCTTGATTTGTTGGCTAGAGTTTTAAAATCAACTAAATCAATGATTATTGCAAGTGGTGGTATCTCGAAATTATCTGATCTTAAGGATCTGCGTGAGATGGGCCTGGATGGCGTAATTGTTGGTAAGGCACTTTATGTCGGAGCAATCGATATCAGTGCGGCGATCAAAACCTGCTACCAATAATCGGCTCCTGGCAGTTAGTAATTACGGCAGAATAGGGCAGTGGAAAAAGCACTGATTTCTCTGGAAGAGTTTCGCGGTTATGCCCGCGACTTTAACGTGATTCCAGTTGCTCGCAAGATTGCTAGTAAAACTGAAACTCCACTCTCAATCTACGACAAGTTAACTCAAAATCGCAGCGGAACATTTTTACTTGAATCAGCAGAGGCTGGAATTTGGGCAAGATACTCATTTATTGGCGTAAATAGCGAAGCAACTTTAACTGAGAAGAATGGGTTAGCAACTTGGCTGGGAGTTATGCCAGCTGGTGCACCAACTGGCATTGATCCATTGTCTGCTCTTAGAATTTCCACGTCACACCTTCGTTCACCAAAATTTAATAACTTACCACCTCTGACTGGTGGCTTGGTTGGCTATCTTGGCTATGAGATTGTCAGAAGACTTGAAAAGCTACCCGATCTTTCGAAGAAAGATATTGATATTCCAGAGATTGCAATGATGCTTACCTCAGATTTAGCGGTTTATGATCATAAAGAAGGTGCAATCACATTAATAGCTAATGCGATTAACTGGGATGGAAGTTCGGATCGAGTTGATTTAGCATATGAGAAAGCAGTTGAAAGATTAGACAAGATGGAATTGGAGCTAAATCAAACTTTATTATCGGAGTTTAAAGAGATTCCAACCCGCGTAGCTCCAAATTATGATCGTAGTACGACTGATACTGATTACATTAGTAAGGTTGAATTAATTAAAGAAGAAATTAAGTCCGGTGAAGCATTTCAGGTAGTTCTATCTCAAAGGTTTTCTATGCCGATTGCATGCAAACCATTTGATATTTATCAAGTATTGCGTGAGCAAAACCCAAGTCCGTATATGTATATTTTTAATTTTTCTGATGATCTTTCAGTTGTAGGTTCAAGCCCAGAGGCATTGGTAAAAGTAACTGGAGACAATGTGATGATTCATCCAATCGCTGGGACCAGGGCGAGGAATGCTGATTCAAAAGTTGATCAGCAGGTAGCTCAGTCACTACTTGAAGATCCAAAGGAGCGAGCAGAGCATTTAATGTTAGTTGATCTTGGTCGCAATGATTTGGGTCGGGTATGCCAAGCAGGATCAGTAGAGGTAACTGAATTTATGCAGATCGAGAAGTACTCCCATGTGATGCATATTGTTTCAACAGTAGTTGGAAAACTTTTAGCTAAGGTCGCTCCGATTGAAGCATTGTTTTCAGTATTTCCAGCTGGCACATTATCTGGTGCACCGAAGCCACGAGCTATGGAGATTATTGAGGAGAATGAACCAACCAAGCGAGGCATATACGGCGGCACAATTGGTTACCTAGATTTCACTGGCAATATTGATACTTGTATTGCAATTAGAACTGCAGTTATTAAA
>CANLHE010000034.1 GCA_947490605.1 Actinomycetota bacterium | reverse complement strand
AGCAATTTCTCGATTTTTAATTCCGCGAAAATTTGCTTTGACTGGAATTGAAACTACTTGTAATTTGAATGGAAACATTACTTAAGGTCGTTTAGGAAATTTATTAAAGTCTGGCTCGCGCTTTTCTTGATAGGCGTTGCGTCCTTCTTGACCTTCCTCTGTTAAATAGAACAACATGGTGGCATCCCCAGCTAATTGCTGAACGCCTGCTAAACCATCATCTGCCGCATTAAGGCTTGCTTTTAGTAATCGAAGTGCCATTGGTGAGTGACGTAGCATCTCTCTTGCCCAAGAAACTGTTTCGGCTTCTAACTCTTTAACTGACACAACTGCATTAACTAATCCCATATCAAGTGCTTCTTGAGCATCATATTGACGACATAGAAACCAAATTTCACGAGCTTTCTTTTGTCCAACATGGGCTGCTAGCAAACCAGCTCCATACCCACCATCAAATGAACCAACCATTGGACCAGTCTGACCAAACTTTGCATTCTCAGCTGCAATTGTTAAATCACAAACAACATGCAACACATGTCCACCGCCAATTGCCCAACCAGCGACCATAGCAACAACTGGTTTTGGTGTACGCCGGATTTGTACTTGTAAATCTAGAACATTTAATCGGCCAATTCCTTTTTTACTAAGTGCGTCATTGCCAAGGTAGCCATCATCTCCGCGGACATTTATGTCACCGCCTGAGCAAAAAGCTTCATCGCCAGCACCAGTAAAAATAATTACACCAACTTGATCGTTATCCCGAGCTAAATTAAACGCATCAGATAATTCAAAAAGAGTCTGCGGGCGAAATGCATTTCTAACTTCCGGACGGTTGATTGTTATTTTTGCCATGCCATCTGCAACTTGGTACGTAATATCGTTAAATTTTTCCCCACCTGATCCCGTTTGCCAATTAGGAATAGTGCGATCTCCTGGCTGGCGTTTGATTGGCTTACTCAAGGCGGGCTCCAAAGGTTAAAAGGGAATTAGATAAGAGATAGCCTACGGGGATTATGGGAGAAAAAGAACTTCGCGCATTAACTCCTATTCAGCCTGAGTGGTCAATCCCACAGCTGCAAGAAAATTTAGCCAAGGCGCTAGAAGGCTCAGGGCCTGCGCTATCAACCAAACAAATTGATATTAAAGAGGTAGATAAAAATATTGCGCTAGTGATTAGTACATCTGGTTCAACTGCAGAATCAAAATTAGTCGCAATTTCAGATTCAGCATTAATTGCTTCTACAAATGCCAGTCATAAATATTTAGGTGCGGTGCCAGGTGATAGTTGGTCTTTGCTGCTACCTACGACTCATATTGCAGGTTTGAATGTATTAATAAGAGCAACTGCGCTTGGCTCAAGAGTAATTGATAATCGGAATGCTACAAATTATGTTGACGCCGATTTTATTTCAATAGTTCCAACTCAACTTTATAAAGCATTAACTAATGATGCTAAATTACTTGAACATTTAACTGCGGCTGAGGCAGTTTTGGTTGGTGGTGGTCCAGTAAGTGATAAATTAAAAAAAGAGGCTGCAAATAAACATGTAAAAATTGTTACCACCTATGGAATGACTGAAATGAGTGGTGGCTGTGTTTACAATCAAAAGCCGCTAGATGGCGTGGAAGTAAAATTAACTAGTGGTGGTTTAATTAAATTAACAGGGCCAATGATTGCAAGTGGATACTTATCTGATAAAGGTGAGCTAACTTCGGTCTGTACTGATGGTTGGTTTGAGAGTACTGATATTGGAGAACTATCTGCTGGCTTCCTTAAAGTCAACGGCAGAGCGGATGAGGTTATAATTTCTGGCGGTGAAAATATCTCACTAATACTTGTAGAAGAAAAAATTAGAGAGCTGATTCCAAACCAAGAAATTATTGCCTTTGCCCTCCCCGATGAAGTTTGGGGTGAAAAACTCTGTCTTGGAAGTACTTCAAATATTTCAATTGAAGAGATAAAGAAAAGTGTTGGCTCGCTTTTATCACCAAAAGAGGTATTCTTATTTGAACAAATTCCTACAACTTCTATAGGAAAGCCAGATAGAAGAGCTGCTAAAAACTTAGCAATAAAGATTATGGGTGGTAATTGAATAAGTGGGTTATAGGAGCAAGAGTTAAAACTCTGCCAGCAGCAGTTGCACCAGTTTTAGTTGGAACATCATTTGCGCCTAAAATTAATTGGATAAACGCTGGTTTGGCATTAATCGTTTCACTTTCTTTACAAATTGCGGTTAATTTCTCAAATGATTACTCAGATGGTATTCGTGGGACAGACGCTAATCGAGTTGGTCCAACAAGATTAGTTGCTTCTGGTTTAGCTAGCGCAAAAGCAGTTAGAACAGCAGCATTTATATCATTTGCTACTGCTTGTATTGCTGGCACGCTACTCTCATTAAATACAACACTTTGGTTAATTTTAGTTGGATTGATTTCAGTTTTAGCCGCTTGGGGTTACACCGGTGGGAAGAAACCATATGGTTATCTTGGTTTTGGTGAGTTTTCAGTATTTATCTTCTTTGGCTTAGTTGCAACTATTGGAAGTTACTATGTTCAGACTCAGCAAATGAACTGGCAAATAGTTTTGCTATCTATTCCAATTGGGTCACTGTCATGTGCGATTTTAGTAATAAATAATCTGCGTGACCGCCCATTAGATGAAATAGCTGGCAAACAAACTTTGGCAGTAAAGTTAGGCGACCAAAAAACTCGATTCTTTTATGGATTCTTGCTGCTAATCACGCAACTAAGTGTGCTCCTAGCGATAAGTATCAATGGACAAATAGCTCTCGTAATGATTTGTTTACCATTGGTATATAAAGTTTTAATGCAGGTTTTACGCGGAGCCAAAGGGGAAGAGCTAATTGCTGTTTTAGGCAAAACTGCAAGGGTTCAATTGATTACCGCGGTGTTAATTTCACTTGCTTTACTAATTTAACATTAGATAGGTGTAAACTAAGTACATGCTTAAATATCTAGTGGTGTTAGCGGCAATAATCAATATTTTTGCCTTTATAGACTGCGCAGTAACTCCACAAGAAAATGTAAGACGTTTTCCAAAATGGGGATGGCTATTAATAATTTTATTTCTTGGATCATTTGGTGCAATTGGTTGGTTTATTGCTGGCAGGCCAAGAAAGCCTGGTCAAAATCGTGGTGGGCGTGGGCGAATTATTCCGCCTGACGATGATCCGGACTTTTTAAGAAAGTTATAAGCCAGAGTATGTGTGGCGACCAGTTCCCCACACATTTATATATATGTAATTAAATAAGAATGTTGAACCTGCAAACAAACATAGCCACGCAGCTTTTCTACCTCGCCAACCAACTGTTACCCGTGCATGTAAATATGCTGCGTAGGCGACCCAAGTAATAAATGCCCAAGTTTCTTTTGGATCCCAACCCCAGTACCGACCCCAAGCAGACTCTGCCCAAATAGCACCAGCGATAACTGCAAAAGTCCAAAGTGGAAATACCAATGCAACCAATCGATATGAAAGATTATCTAGAACCTCAAGTGTTGGAAGCTTTTGCGCCCAAATCGGGCGAACACCTTTTTGTTCATAGCGATCTAAAATTAAATAAGCCCCAGCAATAGCATTTGCTAATAGAAAGACTCCACCAGAGATAATTGCTGCTGAAACGTGTATTACTAACCAAGTTGATTTTAATGCAGGAGCAAGTGGGGCGCTTGGCCGGTAAAGCAGAGTTATTGCAGTTCCTAAAGTTAGAAGCACGGCCAGTGAAACTGGAAGTCCTAGCCAGCGTAATTTATATTTTTTAAGTGCAAATAAATATGCACCAGAAAAGGCAAGTGCACCCGTTATTGAAAACTCATACATATTTCCCCACGGAACTCTGTTGGCTGAAATCCCGCGGAAAACTACTCCAGCAGTTAACAGTAGGAACCCTAAAACCATGAAAGCACTTGCCAATCTACCAACCCGCTCAGTTCTAGAAAAATCTAGCTTTGTTTTCTTAACAGATTTGGCTGGCGTTTTAACTGACCAAGCCACTTCAACTGCATGCGCAAAAAATGCAAGTGTATACAAAGCCATGGAAGCATAAATAAAATCGTTTGATAGTAAAGCTGTTGATGTATTACTCACTACCTAACTCCTTTACTAGTTTTTTAATCTCATCTTCAAGACCTGGTATGCCATTTTTTGCTAAACCTGCAATTTGTGTTTTTCGACCTTGTTTAATCCAAATTCTTCTCTGTCTGGTAAATAATGAGATTAGTAAACCAGAGATCGCAAGTATCGCACCAAGCAAAGCGTATCCTTTCCCAGGATCATTAATGATTTGTAAATTAACCCAAGGCTTCCATCCTGTAAATGTGATGCTGCCCTCACCGAAGTCATAACTCTCATTAAGCACTAAGGCTTTCAAGCCAATTCTCTCCATTTTGCTGGTGTCAATCCGATAAACCGATTGCGGAACGCCAGTGTTTAGACCTAAGTCACCTTTCCAAACTGAAAGTAATAATCGTGGATCTAAAACTTCCGGGTAAGAAGAAAACCCGCCACGAATTTGGTCTCGATCAGCAGTTGGTAAAAATGAAGAAACAAAACCAATCTGTGGTTGCATGTCAGGGATTTTTATTGCTCCGATCGAAGAAAGGTTTGCATCCTGTGGCAAGAAAGGTGTTGGGCCATCAAATATAACTTTGCCGCTCTTGTCTTTCACAATAACAATTGGTGAATAGCCATTTGCTTGTAGAAAAACCTTGGTACTTCCAAATGTAAGTGGTTTATTTACTTTTATAATTTCTGTATTTTCTTTCGATCCTGCTGGATTAGCAGCTAAGACAGTCAAAGTGTAATCAAGTGGTGCATTAGTTGCCGGATCATATTCGGCTTTAAAATCTTTAATTGTTAGCGAAAATGGTGGCAATGAATCCTCTGCCTGATACTTCCCAAAGCCCAAAATATCGTAAGAAGTAGGCGTATTTATAAATCGATCACCCAAATTTACTATCGCATCGCCCTTGCTGCCAAACAATGAGCCAACTCCGACAGCAATCAAAATTAACACTAGTGAAAGGTGAAATAGTAAATT
Source organism: Actinomycetota bacterium (assembly GCA_947490605.1). The sequence continues at coordinate 2,401 of CANLHE010000034.1, read as the reverse complement.
TCCACTCTCTCTGGCATAACCCTTTTCAGCTGAAATCGAATTAGAATCTCTACGAATTCGAAACCGCATTTTTCGCAGCTTTGCCTCTACTAAATCCAATTCAACTTTTTTTATTTCAGTGAAATACTCCATTCGATCTAAATATTTAGGTGTAATTGTTGGCGCAGCACCTATTGCCTTTAGATGACCGATACTCCTTGGCAGTACACACCCAATTAATGAGATAAAAAGTAACAAATAAATGGCACTAAACCATGGTGAGCTATAAACATTAAAAAGGCTGAAGCGATCGAGCCAGTTAGCAAGCGTTGGGTTATCAATAAAGTATTGCTTAACTTGTAATGGATTTTGGCTACGCTGCGGAAACAGCGAACCAGGAATTGCAGCAATGCCAAGAAGTAAGAGCAAAATAAGTGCAGTACGCATGCTTGTTAATTGGCGCCAACACCACCGAAGAAATGATCTACGATCTAAAACAGTACTCATTAGATTATGGGGATAAATCCAGTAATGAGGTCTCGCAAAGAATTCATTAATTGATCCCAAAGATTTGTGACTTGAAGCAGACCAATTAATATTAAAAGCGACCCACCAATTTTAGTAATTAAATTTCCACGTCTTGCAATCATTTTTCTAAATGGTTCTGCTTTATCTAGAAATAATCCCATTAAGATAAAGGGGGCTCCGAGCCCAAAACAATATGCGGCTGACAAAATTGCACCACGTTGTGCTGTCGCGCTTTCAAACGCTAATACTTGAACTGCTCCCAAGGTAGGTCCAATGCAAGGAGTCCAGCCAATACCAAAAGCAAAGCCGATAAATGGGGCCGATATTAAGCCGGTTCGCATCTTCCAGCTTGGTTTAAAACTTCTATAAAACTTTTCATTAAATAAAAATATGAATCCAAGTGCAATAGTAAGTAAGCCAAGCACAATCGAAATAATTCTTGAGTTTTGAGCAATTTTTGAACCAAGTTGCCCAAACAGTAAACCATAAGAAATAAACAATGCGGTAAAGCCAGACACGAAAAGTACTGATCCCAGTAATACTCTGCTTCTGTTTCGACTATCGCCCATTCCGGATGCATAAGCAAGATAGCCAGGAACTAAGGGAATAACACACGGTGAGAAAAATGAGATTAGTCCAGCCAGGGATGCAATTGCCATTGCAATAAGCAGATTGGCATCAAAGATTTGATTAACAAAAAAATTACTCATCCGCCAACACCCTATCTAGCACTTTCTTAAAAGTCGCAACAGTTACTTCACCACTTATCCGAACAGCAACTTTACCATTTTTATCGATAATGAGTGTCGTTGGAATTGCATTCGGAATTATTGATCCGCTAAAACCTAATAATAATGCGTCATCAATAAATGTTGGATAGGTTAAATTAAAGTTTTCGTAAAATGCTTTTGCAGAAGATAGATTATCTCTAGTCAAAATTCCCGCAAATTGAACCTCTGGGTACTTAATCGAAAAGTCTTGCAAGACCGGCGCTTCTGCTCGGCATGGTGCACACCATGACGCCCAAACATTAATTACTGTCACTTGATTTAAATTAAGAGTTTTAAAGCCAGTTGTTAAAGTCGTGCCAGATATTTTGGGTGCATCTTTACGTTCTGACTTTTTTAAGAACACGGCATTTCCACTGCCAGCAATAAATGAGTTCTCGTTCGGAGCTGACATGCCGCCGCCAGCACATCCAGTAAGAAGCAGTAAGCTTAAAAAACCTGAAATAAATTTCATTATTTTTTGGGCAGTAAATGTTTTGCCGGCTCTGAATATGAAACTGAAGAAATCATTCCTTCGCTATCTAATTCAAATGATGTTACCGATGCCAACGAACACTCACGCTTTCTTGGGTCATGTAACAATCTTCGCCCCTCTACCGCAGAGCGTAAAATCCAAATTGGTAATTGATGTGAAACACAGATTGCATCTTTACTACCGGCTGCGTCGCGAGCAGCAAATAATCCTTTTAGCATTCGGATTATTAACTGTTCGTATGGCTCTCCCCATGATGGTTTCCATGGGTTATACAAGTAACGCCAAGAACTTGGATGGCGTAATACTCCACTTCCTAATTCAAATTTTTTACCTTCAAAAATATTGCTGGCTTCAATTAAATTCTTATCTGTAGTTAGTGACAGCTTATGTTTTGCAATAATTGGGGCGACAGTTTCTTGTGCTCGCTGCAGTGGTGATGAATGAATTGCACCCAAATCTAACTTTGCTGACCATTCACCGATTACGGCGGCCATTTCGTTGCCGCGATCACTAAGACGCCATCCAGGTTGCAGACCATAAAGAATCTTTTCTGGATTATGAACTTCGCCATGTCTGACAAAGTGAATTGTTTGCGCCATGGTGATAAGCATAAAGCAGAAGAATTGGCTCT
>CANLHE010000033.1 GCA_947490605.1 Actinomycetota bacterium | reverse complement strand
ATTGCGCAATCATTAAAGATGTTCCACCAGTAAGTGAGCACCAAAGCTCTTCAGTAATAAATGGCATCACTGGATGCATCAACCTAAGAAGCTGATCTAAAACTTCACCAAGTACTCGTTGACTCTTTGCAGCATTAGCACCACCGGCAGCAAATGTGGATTTAGAAAGCTCTAAATACCAATCACATAAGTCATCCCAGGCGAAGTGATAAATTAACTCACAAGCCTTAGCAAACTCATACTTTTCAAATAACTCATTGCCTTCTGAGATTGTTTGATCTAATCTAGTTAAAATCCAATTATCAATTGCATTTAGCTCATCTCGTTTCGGCAATGCACCAGTTGTAGTTGCACCATTCATCATCGCAAATCTGGTGGCGTTCCATAATTTAGTTGCAAAGTTTCTAGAGCCTGCTACCCAATCCTCGGCTAATGCTTGATCTGTTCCTGGGTTTGCTCCCCTTGCTAATGTAAAGCGAAGTGCATCTGAGCCATACTTATCCATAAACTCAATTGGATCGATGGTGTTTCCACGGCTCTTACTCATCTTTTTACCAAATTGATCCCGCACTAAACCATGCAACACAATTACATCAAATGGTTGTTTGCCATCCATCGCAAATAAGCCCATCATCATCATTCTTGCTACCCAAAAAAATAGGATGTCATAACCTGTTACTAAAACCGATGTTGGATAAAACTTCTTTAAATCATCTGTTTGTGCCGGCCAACCTAAGGTTGAAAATGGCCAAAGCGCAGATGAGAACCAGGTATCTAATACATCAGGATCTTGGGTGTAACCAGCTGGTGGCTTTTCATCTGGACCACAAACAACTACTTCATCATTTGGTCCATAAAAAACTGGAATTCGATGTCCCCACCAAAGTTGGCGAGAGATACACCAATCATGCATGTTATCTACCCACTCAAAATATCTTGGTGACATCTCACTTGGTTCAATCTTTACTCGGCCATCTCTAACTGCATCAGCAGCAGCTTTTGCAAGAGGTGCAACCTTTACAAACCATTGTTTTGAAAGTCGTGGTTCAACTGTGGTGTCACATCTTTGGCAGTGACCTACTGCGTGAACATATGGCCGCTTTTCTGCCACAACTCTTCCTAATTTTCTAAGTTCATCGACTACAGCTTTGCGAGCATCAAAGCGATCCATGCCATCAAACTTTGTCCCTGTTCCAGCCATCACACCATGTTCATTCATAATAATTACTAACTCAACACCGTGACGCATACCCATCTCAAAGTCATTTGGATCATGGGCGGCTGTAACTTTAACTGCGCCAGTTCCAAAATCAGGATCTACTAACTCATCGGCAATAATTGGAATCATTCGATCAACTAAGGGCAGTAGTACTTTCTTTCCCACCATGTGCTTATAACGCTGATCATTTGGGTTAACCGCAACTGCGCCATCGCCTAACATCGTCTCAGCTCTAGTGGTTGCCACCGTAATATTCACATCATCATCACCATATTTAATTGAAACAAACTCGCCTGCATCATCTTTGTGCTCAACCTCAATATCAGAGAGTGCGGTCAAACATCTTGGGCACCAGTTAATTATCCGTTCTGCCCGATAAATTAACTCTTTCTCATAAAGCTTTTTAAAGATTGTTAAAACTGCTTTGCTTAAATTTGCATCCATTGTGAATGCTTCGCGATCCCAATCAACTGAATCTCCTAAGCGCTTCATCTGATCTAATATGGCGCCGCCTGATTCAGCCTTCCATTGCCAAACCTTTTCAACAAATGCCTCTCTGCCTAAATCATGACGAGATTTACCCTCTACTGCTAATTGTTTTTCAACAACATTTTGAGTTGCAATTCCGGCGTGATCCATACCAGGCAGCCAAAGTGCTTCAAAGCCTTTCATTCGCTTCATTCGTGTTAACAAATCTTGAATAGTGTGATCTAGTGCGTGACCAATATGTAGTGAGCCAGTCACATTTGGTGGTGGAATAACTATTGTGAATGGTGGTTTCTTAGATTTTGCATCCGCTTTAAAGTAGCCAGATTCTTGCCACTTCCTATATAAAGGTGCCTCAATTTCGGCAGGAGAAAAGGTGGCTGCTAACTCTTTCTTATTATCGCCACTCATAAGCGTCGATCTTACGCGCTTTTTTCCTCAGAACTCTTTTCACCCTTTGCTGCCCGCTTTGGTCCTCCTGCTGCGCGGGGAACATAAGTTGGTACTTCCTCTTTTTTAACAACCGCTGGGGTAATAATTACCTTGCCAACATCTTTGCGGCTAGGTACTTCATACATCACAGATAAAAGCGTCTCTTCCATAATTGCGCGAAGTCCACGGGCGCCAGTTCCGCGCTTGATTGCAAGATCGGCCACAACCTCAAGTGCTTCATTGCTGAACTCAAGTTCAACCTCATCTAAATCAAACAATTTTTGATACTGCTTAACCAAAGCATTTTTTGGCTCAGTTAATATCTGCATCAAAGCTTTTTGATCCAAACTTTCAACGCTGGTCATAATTGGTAGTCGGCCAATGAACTCAGGGATCATGCCAAACTTAAGTAGATCCTCTGGCATCGCATCCCCAAAGATGTCGGTCTTAACTACATCGTCAATTGTTTGTAGCTTGGCATTAAATCCAACACCTGCTTTGCCCTTGCGGCTTTCAATAATTTTCTCAAGGCCTGAGAAGGCACCGCCCACAATAAATAAAATATTTGTAGTATCAATTTGTAAAAACTCTTGGTGTGGATGTTTGCGGCCACCTTGTGGTGGAACAGATGCAGTAGTTCCCTCTAATATTTTAAGAAGGGCTTGTTGAACGCCTTCGCCAGATACATCTCTAGTAATTGATGGGTTCTCAGCTTTGCGCGCAACTTTATCGATCTCATCAATATAGATAATTCCAGTCTCAGCCTTTTTAACATCAAAATCTGCAGCTTGAATAAGTTTAAGCAAAATGTTTTCAACATCCTCGCCAACATATCCAGCCTCAGTAAGAGCGGTGGCATCTGCAATCGCAAATGGCACATTAAGCATTCTGGCTAGAGTTTGAGCAAGTAATGTTTTTCCGCAACCGGTTGGTCCTAAAATTAAAATATTACTCTTTGATAACTCAATTGCATCCTCGCGCTTACTATCTCCAGATTGCACCCGCTTGTAGTGGTTATAGACAGCAACAGATAGAGATTTCTTTGCTTGATCTTGACCAATTACATACTGATCTAAAAATTCAAATATCTCCTGTGGTTTTGGCAGTTCAGCTAAACCAAGTGAGCTAGTTTCATTAAGCTCATCAATAATGATTTCATTACAAAGATCAATACACTCATCACAAATATAAACACCAGGACCTGCAATTAACTTCTTAACCTGCTTTTGAGTTTTACCGCAGAAGGAACACTTAAGTAGATCGCCACTTTCACCAATACGTGCGCTCACCTGAAATTACTCCTGTTCAATTGGGAAGGAGATAAGAGTAGAACGAGGGATGCAGCAGGTGCGCGGAAAATAGCCTTAAATCTGTTCGCTTATAGACGAACTTGTTAGCTCTTCGCCTTTGCTTTACGGGTAGCAAGAACTTGATCGATCAGACCATACTCAACCGCTTCAGCGGATGTAAGAATCTTGTCGCGCTCAATGTCTTTAGCAATATCGGCTTGGCTCTTCTTTGAGTGCTTTGCCAACATCTCCTCTAATAATGTGCGCATACGCAAAATCTCTTTTGCTTGAATCTCAATATCAGATCCTTGTCCGCCACCTTCTGAATATGGTTGGTGAATCAAAATACGAGCATGCTCTAACGCATATCGTTTTCCGGCAGCACCACCGGCAAGTAATACGGCGGCAGCAGAGGCAGCTTGTCCTAAACAGATAGTCATTACATCTGGGCGAACAAATTGCATCGTGTCATAAATTGCAGTTAATGCCGTAAATGAACCACCAGGTGAGTTGATATACATCATGATGTCACGATCTGGATCCATTGACTCTAAGGTGAGTAATTGAGCCATTACATCATTTGCAACTGTGTCATCAATTGCTTGTCCTAAAAAGATAATCCGCTCTTCAAATAACTTTGTGTATGGATCAAGTCGCTTGTAACCATAACTGGTGCGCTCTTCAATTGTTGGCAGAATGTAACGAGAGGTAATCTCATTAATCTTGTTTAATTCATTCTTCATCGAGATGTGCCTCCACTTCCGGATACTTGACCTGCTGATTTAACAACATGATCAACAAAGCCATACTCTTTTGCTTCAGCTGCAGTAAACCAGCGATCACGATCTGAATCTTCAGTAATTGTCTCTGCCTTTTGTCCAGTGTGGAAAGCAATTAGATCTGCCATGTTTTTCTTGGTAAAGCTCATCTGCTCTGCTTGGATTTTAATATCAGAGGCGGTGCCACCAATTCCACCAGATGGTTGGTGCATCATGATGCGAGCATGTGGAAGTGCGTAACGCTTTCCAGCTGTTCCTGAACATAATAAGAATTGGCCCATCGATGCTGCAAGTCCCATTGCCACAGTTGCTACATCATTTTTGATGTATTGCATCGTGTCATAAATTGCCATACCGGCTGAGATAGATCCACCGGGTGAGTTGATGTAAAGATAAATATCCTTCTCAGGATCTTCAGCTGCTAGTAATAACATCTGAGCACAGATTGCGTTCGCCATTGAATCTTCAACAACTGAACCTAAGAAGATAATGCGCTCTTTTAGTAAGCGTTGGTAAACCTGATCATCAAGTCCACCTGAGCCGCTAGTTGCAGCACGTGGGGTGTTACTTAGCTCCACAGATATCTCCTCAGTTATTTGTTAATAAATACTGTCATGACCTTAACAATCTTTTGCCCAAAATGCTTCCCGGTTTAGGCGTAGCCGTTGTTCGCCTAAAGCGATTATTTCTCCTCTTTGGCTGGTGCCTGCTTTGGTGCCAGCGCCTCTAAATCAACTTTTTTCCCAGATTTATCAACAACCTGTACGCGAGCAAGTACGCCAGCTAATGCTTTTGCCCGGGCGACCTCAGCCACCATCGTGGTTACCTGTCCTGCATCTGATACCTCTTTAATAAATTGATCAGGGCTCATGCCATAACGAGCGGCAGCTCTTACTAAGTACTCAGTTAACTCAGTTTCATTAACGGCAACAGATTCTGCCTTCACAATTGAATCTAGTAAGAATTCGCGAGTAATTGTTGTGCGCACCTCTAAATCAACCTCAGCACGGTGCTTGTCATCTTCTAATCGACCCTCTTTTTCTAAGTGATCATTAACCTCAGCCTCAATGATGTCGGCCGGTAGTGGAATCTCAACTGTGCTGGTTAACTTTTCAACTAACAAATCTCTAGCTTGTGCGCCCTGTTCCATCTCTTTTAACCGAGTAAGTCTGGTGGTTAGATCAGCTTTTAATTCAGCAAGTGTTTCAAACTCAGAGGCTAACTTTGCAAAGGCATCATCAATTGGTGGCAGCTCACGCTCTTTAACCGCCTTAACAGTTACCTTAACTGTTCCCTTCTCTCCCTCTGCCATACCAACTAATGCAGTATCAAAACTCTTTGATCCATTTGCGGCAAGTCCAATTAACGCCTCATCTAAACCATCAATCATGGAAGAGGAGCCAACCTCATAAGAGAGGTCATTAGCTGTTCCACCCTCTAAATCATTACCATCCTTTGTTGCCACTAAATCAATAGTTACAAAATCACCGGTTGCTACATTTTTTTCAACTGTGGTTAATGTGCCAAAGCGGGTGCGCAAAGATTGAATCTGCTCATCAATATCAGAATCATTTACCTTCACATCATCTACCTCAATTTTTATCTGGGAAAAATTAGGTAGTGTGATTTCAGGCCGCACATCAACCTCAACGGTAAATGAAAAATTCTCTTTATCTTTAAGCTCAACAATTTCAACATCAGGACGTCCTATAACCAACACATCATTATCTTTAGCAGCTTGGGAGTAGAAGGTTGGCAGTGCAGCGTTGATCGCCTCATCCAACACAGCTCCGCGGCCAACTCGTTGATCGATCATTGCAGTTGGAACTTTGCCTTTACGAAAGCCTGGGATATTAATTCTTTCACTTAAAGTTTTATAAGCACCATCCACATGAGGTGCAAGCTCATCAAAGGTAACCTCAATTGAAAGCTTCACCCGAGTTGGTGTTAATTTCTCAACCGTGCTTTTCAATTAAAACTCCCCTTAATAATAAATATTTGAAAAATATTTGGTCGGGGCGGAGGGATTCGAACCCACGGTCTCCTGCTCCCAAAGCAGGCGCGCTAGCCACTACGCTACGCCCCGAAGGATGAAAGTCTAAGGGGTGATTTTCCCTTCTCCTAACCGAAGTAATAAGGTATGACCTGCTACGGCAAACCAAGTTAAACTTGGTGAGTGCAGTAGCAGATCACGCAACAATTTTGCGGGTGTAGCTCAATGGTAGAGTTCTAGCCTTCCAAGCTAGCTGTGCCGGTTCAATCCCGGTCACCCGCTCCATTTTTTAGTTTATTGATCCAACTTCATAAATGAATGCCTTGCCGTTCAAGGTCACTGATCTTCCAGAACCTAAGACATCCTTAACTAATACCGAAAAGCTACTGTTACTTGCAACAGAGGCCGTTCCAGTAATCAAAAAAGATATGCGGTTATAGTCTTCAACGGCATCGGAAGATGGAGCAAAGCCGTACGTAAAGTCATAATTCAACGTTGCAGAATTATCAGAACATTTCAATTCAGGAACTGTTCTGAAAGTTGAAACATTCGTTGCTAACTTTCCGCTAACAACAACCGAAAAGAAATATTTTTTACCGGCTAAAAGCGTTCCAAATCCACTGGATTCAGAACCACCGCCTGGTGTTGCTGTTGACATAGTCCATTGCGTTAAGTTCACAGATTGAATTGAGGGAACAGTTCCGGCATCTCCCTTTGGACCTTGCGCACCAGTTGCACCGGTGTCACCTTTTGGTCCAGCAGGTCCCGCTGTTCCAGTATTAGAACCTGCAGGTCCGGCTGGTCCTTGTGGTCCAGTTGCACCAGTTTCACCTTTTGGTCCAGCAGGACCTGCTGGACCTGCTGGTCCTTGTGGCCCGGCTGCTCCAGCAGCACCAGCACTGACAGAACTAGTGCTTGCATTTTTTCCATCACTACCTGCAATGCCTGCTGGTCCTTGTGGTCCGCGCAGTGATACTGGCAGCGGCCAACTATTGTTTTTCTTTGGACCATACATATTCATTGACTTAGTATCGATATAAAAATCACCATCGATACCAAGTGATTTTGCCGGCACACCTGCACCACTTAATACAGTGTTTGCAATTGATTTTGCAGTGCGACCTGCAGCATATGTTTCTGATGTTGCTATTGCTGTTATCAGCATTGTTATCAATGCGGTTTTCTTAACTTTGGCTTGTAGATTGTAGATTGCCATTTCCTTCGCCTATCTCCCCCCCCTAACGTGGGGTTTGTTGTGGCTGCACCCTGCTGGCGCAGCGTTAAGAAATATT
>CANLHE010000032.1 GCA_947490605.1 Actinomycetota bacterium | reverse complement strand
TCCTTTCTAAATAAGAAAAACCCCGGCGCATAAATGCACACGAGGTTGTCGTTGGCACCTATGCTGGTTGTTTTTCAACAATTACCTTTTAAAGATTTACTTTAAAAGACCTGCAGTCTTTGGTTTTCGGTCTTACTAATCTCTTAGTTCGACTGAATAAGCCAAGGGTAGGCGGTTGGGCCTACCCAAGTCAAAATTAGATATTTATTGGATCTGGGCTCCACCATCACGAGCAACTGAGGTATCCAATTGGATGCCAGGGCTCATTGTGGAAGAGACAGTTGCTGATTTAATAAATCTACCTTTAGAAGAAGATGGCTTTGCGCGCATTACCTCTTCAATTGCAGCAGCATAATTCTCCGCTAATTGCTCGGCAGTAAATGAAACTTTACCGATTACAAAGTGAAGGTTTGAGTTCTTATCAACTCGGAACTCAATCTTTCCAGCTTTAATATCAGTTACAGCTTTTGCAACGTTAGTTGTCACAGTTCCAGTCTTTGGGTTTGGCATCAAGCCGCGAGGTCCAAGAACCTTTCCAAGACGTCCAACCTTTCCCATTAATTCAGGGGTTGATACAACTGCGTCGTAATCAAGACGACCTTTTGAAACTTCATCAATTAATTCATCTGCGCCAACAATGTCAGCACCAGCAGCGCGTGCCTCTTCAGCTCGCTCACCACCTGCGAAAACTAATACGCGAGCAGTCTTACCAGTTCCATGTGGCAGGTTAACGGTGGAGCGGATCGCTTGATCTGCTTTCTTTGGATCCACACCTAGAAACAATGCAATATCAACGGTTGCGTCATATTTAACAGTTGAAGTCTCTTTTACTAACTTCATAGCCTCACCTGGCATATAAAGATTATCTAGCTTTATCTTTTCTGCGGCGGCCTTGTATTTCTTACTGCGCTTCATTTCTTCTCCTCTTGGTTAATCTTGAAAGGGTTTTCAAGATTGGGGTTGTGGTATTTGCGAACCAGCGAGGTTCTCCCACAGTTTTAATTAATTAGAGACAGTAATACCCATCGAGCGAGCAGTACCGGCAATAATTCTTGATGCCATCTCTAAGTCATTAGCATTTAGATCCACCATCTTTTGCTTGGCGATTTCTTCAACCTGTGACTTAGTTAGATTTGCAACCTTATCCTTGTGAGGGATCGCAGATCCCTTTTCAATGCCAGCAGCTTTTAGAATTAAACGTGATGCTGGTGGAGTCTTAGTAATAAATGTAAAAGAACGATCTTCAAATACAGTGATCTCAACTGGGATGATGTTTCCTTTTTGACTCTCAGTTGCTGCGTTATACGCCTTAACGAAATCCATGATGTTCACACCATGTTGACCCAAAGCAGGACCAACCGGTGGCGCAGGTGTTGCTGCTCCAGCCTGGATCTGCAACTTAATAAGTGCGGTTACCTTCTTCTTCGGTGCCATATTTTTTTCCTTTTCTTTTCTAGTTAAATCTTCTGTACTTGGTGGAATGAAAGTTCAACCGGAGTTTCCCGGCCAAATATTGAAACCAAAACTTTTAACTTAGCTTGCTCTGGCATGATCTCGGAGATCGTTGCTGGCAAGGTTGCAAATGGTCCATCCATAACGGTGATGGATTCGCCAATTGCATAATCAATATCCTTCATCGCAATCTTGCCGTCCTTCTTAAGTGGACGAGGAGCCAAGATATTTTCAACCTCAGGAAGGGTTAATGGTGATGGATGGTGCGCGTTACCAACGAAGCCGGTTACGCCAGGTGTGTTTCTAACACATGACCAAGACTCATCTGTTAACTCCATGCGAACTAATACATAACCTGGGAATACGTTGCGCTTAACAACTTTGATAGAGCCATTCTTAAGCTCGCGTACTTCTTCCTCTGGTACTTCAATCTGGAATATGAAATCCTCCATATTTAAGGATTGAATACGGTTAACTAAATTTCCTTTTACCTTCTTTTCGTAGCCAGCGTAAGAGTGAACAACAAACCACTCACCTGGTGCATTGCGAAGAGCGGTGCGAAACTCTGCATTCTCATCATTTTCTTCAGTTGTAGTTTCTTCAACTACATCCTCTATTACTGGAGCAATTACCTCTTCAACTACTGGCGCAGCTTCAGTTACAGCGAGCGCAGCCTCAAATGCATCCACTGGTGGATTTGCTGGCGTATCGATTGACATCATTTTTCCTATTCGCCTTAGCCAAATACCCAGAAAGTAATTTTGGTCAAAATTAAATCAAATATTGAAACGACTAAAATAACAAAGGCGACGAAAACTAATACCACTGCGGTGTAGGTAGTTAACTGATTTCGAGTTGGCCAAACAACCTTAGTTAATTCTGAAATAACCTGGCGATAGAACAGGGCGATGCGACCAAAGAACCCAGTAGGTTCCTCAGTCTTGAGGATCTCTTCGCTCATCTGTCTATTCCTTTTCTTCACTCTTTAAGTTAAAACTTTTACAACTACCTTGCAGGGCAGGAGGGACTCGAACCCCCAACCGGCCGCTTTGGAGACGGCAACTCTAGCCAATTGAGCTACTGCCCTTTGTCCCGAATTAAGGCATGAAAAATCATGACCTAATACAAGCGCCGGGGGCGAAAGTGTAGATCAGGTGAGGTAGAAAGGTAAAACTGAGATAAATATGAAGCCACTTCTAGGCGTAGATGGCAGACTGTCCCCCCATGAGCGCATCTGAAAAACCTAGAGTTTCAAAACGTATTGCGGCGATCGCAGAATCTGCAACTCTTGCTGTTGATAGTAAAGCAAAAGCATTAAAAGCTGCAGGCAGACCTGTCATTGGTTTTGGTGCAGGTGAACCAGATTTTCCAACACCTGATTACATTGTTAATGCTGCAATAGAAGCGGCAAAAATTCCAGCTAATCATCGTTACACACCAGTTGCAGGTCTGCCAGAGTTACGTGAGGCGATTGTTAAAAAAACTAAACGTGATTCAAATTATGAAATAACAGTAGATCAAGTGTTAGTAACAAATGGTGGTAAGCAAGCTGTTAATCAGGCATTTGCAACATTGCTTGATCCAGGCGATGAAGTAATTGTGCCATCCCCATATTGGACGACATATCCAGAGTGCATCAGCCTTGCTGGTGGAAAGATGGTTGAAGTATTTGCTGATGAATCACAAAATTATTTAGTAACTGTTGAGCAGCTAGAAAAGGCTCGCACATCAAAAACTAAGATGCTGTTATTTTGTTCACCGATTAATCCAACTGGTGCGGTTTACTCACCAGAGCAGGTAAAAGAAATTGGACAATGGGCACTTAAAAATAATTTATGGGTATTAGCAGATGAGATCTATGAGCATTTACTTTATGATGGAGCAAAAGCGCCAAGTATTTGCGTTGCAGTTCCTGAGTTAGCAGATCGCACAATTATCGTAAATGGTGTTGCTAAAACCTATGCCATGACTGGTTGGCGAGTGGGCTGGATGATTGGGCCAAAAGATATTATTAAAGCTGCAACAAATCTGCACTCTCACTCCACCGCAAATGTGGCAAATGTTTCCCAACGAGCAGCAATAGCTGCCCTTAATGGCGACCTATCTGCTGTTCATAAGATGGGTGAAGCATTTGATCGCCGGCGTAAATTAATTGTTAAGTTATTAAATGAGATCCCAGGAGTTATCTGTCCAACCCCAACTGGTGCTTTCTACGTTTATCCATCAGTTAAAGGTGTATTAGGAAAAGAGATCAGAGGAAAGCGCCCTAAGACATCTGCTGAGCTTGCAACTTTAATACTAGAAGAGGTTGAAGTGGCCGCAGTTCCTGGTGAAGCCTTTGGCCCATCCGGATACTTACGTTTTTCATATGCGACAAGCGATGAGGATATTGTGGAAGGAATTGGCAGAGTTAAGAAACTTCTTAGTGAAGCAATTTAATTTAAATCTAACCCAACTAATTGCACCTCAGCTTGTAATTTAATTCCAAACTTCTCAAATACTTTAGCCCGTGCCATCTTTGCTAACTCAATTAAGTCATCTGCGGTGGCACCGCCTGGGTTTGTTAAAGCTAAAACATGCTTGCTTGAAATTTGCGCACCAGCTAATTTGTCACCCTTAGTAACGCCGGCATGCTCCATTAACCAAGCAGCTGAGGTTTTAATTTTTCCATCGCTTTGTGGCCAACGAGGTGCATCAGCTGGCAATTTATCTGCAATCTCTTTACTTAAAATTGGATTAATAAAAAATGAACCTGCCGAACGTATTTCGTCTTTTGTGTTCCATAACATTCCCTTTCGGCCCCTAAGCTCTAAGACTGCGGCACGAACTGCCACCACTGTTGCTTTATCTCCTAAATTTACTAATAAATAATTAGCAAGCTCAGCATAAGAAATCGGCAAAGATTGCTCGCCTTTTCGCAATTGAAAGCTGACAGTCAAAATTACATACCGGCCAGATTCTTCTTTAAAAATTGAATTACGGTAAGTAAAGTTACACATCTCGTTTGTAAAAGTTACTACTTCACTTTTTTTGCGATCAAAAACTCTTACCCGAGCAATCATTTCACTAACTTCATGGCCGTATGCACCAATGTTTTGAATTGGAGCTCCCCCGACGGTGCCAGGAATGCCGCTTAAAGATTCTAGGCCAGCAAAACCTTTTTCAATAGTTAGCGATACAAATTTATCCCAATCTTCACCAGCAGATACTTCGATCATGCCTCCGCTGCAAGCGTCGTAATCAAGAGCATTTCCTTTACTTTCAACTCTAATTACAGTTCCAGCAAAACCAGAATCGCTAATTAGTAAATTAGAACCACCACCTAAAATTAAAACTTGTTCACCTGATTTATCAGCAGCCTTAACAAACTCAATTAACTCTTCTTCAGTATGGGCATGGACAATCTTACGAGCCGGCCCGCCAACTCCAAGGGATGTAAAGTTTGATAACTGTTCCATTATCTAAGTCTATCTACGCTCGCAGAGGATCTCATTTTTTCCTCTAAATCGATCTAAAATTCTTTGATAATTCTTGCGAGAATTTTTGTCACGATAATCAGGATCAGTATCGTAATAACCATGGTGACGGCCTTGCTCAAGTGGCAGATCAATTTGCATTAACTTTCCGCCGGCAGCCCGCATCGCCAGTGACAACTCCATATCCGCATTTCGATAATACTTTGCACTCGGATTAGCACCGCCTACTTTCAACGCAAACTTTCTATCAATTGCCATAAAGTAACTGAAAAGTACATCAACATCACCGACTCCTTTATCGTCAGTGCTGCGCCATTCATCCTCTAAATTAACTAGCCCACCTTTCCAGCCAGCAGCTTGGTAGCCAGATTCAAGAGCGGTTAGTGTTTGTGGGATCGGATCCCCCGTGAAAACTGTTGATGGATCCATAATCACCAAATAATCTTCGGCTAAAGTATTTAGAAAATGATTAATAATATTGCCCCAGCCAAGTGGATTCTTTTCTTGTGTGATACTTACTTGCTGAGCATCAAATAGGTTATCGCTAAGCCAATTACTTTTGCCATTGGCATAGATACTTACAGGAGTTTGGGTGTGTTTTGTAATAGATGAAACACAGGTAATTAAATCCCCAGTAAAGCCCTCTGCTATTAGACAGATGCGAATTGACCCAGCCATTGGCGGGTTTTAATTAACGAGTTTCGCGGTGAAGTTGTGAAGATTTGCAACGTGGGCAAAACTTCTTAAGTTCTAGGCGATCTGGATCGTTACGACGGTTTTTGCGGGTGATGTAGTTGCGCTCTTTGCACTCAACACATGCCATTGTAATTTTTGGACGAACATCTGCACTTTTACTTGCCATGGTTGAGCTCCTAGCCTTGTAGTAAATTAACTTTTGTTAATTCTTGTTGGCGCAGGCTACCTGACCTGCACCATTTACTGAAATTACCGCGTACTTCTTACCTGCATTACATCTTTATTACTTGTAGCGGAGGCGGGATTTGAACCCACGACACAGCGATTATGAGCCGCTTGCTCTACCAAGCTGAGCTACCCCGCCAAACTTTTTTGCGTTCAATATTTATTTGTTGTTCGAGCCCCCTAACGGAATCGAACCGTTGACCTTTTCCTTACCATGGAAACACTCTACCAACTGAGCTAAGGGGGCGAAGTGCTGGCTAAGGATACAACCCACCTTTGGTATTTACGAATTGAGCCCTTACTACTTTAAGTAAGCCTTACTTGCAATCTCAATACGCCTGTTTTTGTATGCCTGCGATGCGCCAAGTATTAGATGTTCAAATGGGCTACCAGATTTTATTAAATTACGTAATTCGTCTGAATTTTCACTCACAACTATATTCAAACTTGAAGAATGTAAGACATCAATTTTTTTATGAGGCTTAACCCATCGATAAAGCATAGTTAAACCTTGCAATACTGAATATGCAGTACCGCGCCATCCATGACCTAAAAGATCATGAACTTTTAGCTTAATTTTAATTGTAGTTTTTTGTTCAATATTCTGCTTTGGTTTTTGAAGTAATTTATTAAAAATCTGCGCAGTATCTGATGCTCCACTAGCTAGCGGTAGCTTTGAGCAATTCTCAGCAAGTTCATCACGCACACTTTGCAAAGCTAATTTAGCGGCATTTTCTTGAATCTGCTTTAAATCATTCTGATCAACAGTCAAGGCCATTTTATTATCAGCCGCCCAGGCTGCTCTTGCTGCTTGATTATCAGTTCCCCGAATATTTGGTACAAATAATGTCGGAATCTTTGCAGCCAACTCTTCATGCACGCTGTTATATCCAGCCGCGCAAATAGCCGCATCAAACGCATTAAGAACATTTGCCAGCGGAAAGTATCGAATTACTTTTATATCAAGTCCGGCTGGTGCAAGGTTTTTACCTTGTGAATCAACTGGATCTTTAGTTAATACCACTTGCAAGTTTGGCCATGAGAGTAATCCAGTTAAGGCGGCGGTTAATTTGGCATTTGCATCCGCTTCGCCAATTCCAAGTTGCACTAAGACTGCGGGGCGATCTGGTTCTATCCCTAATACTTTTCTAGCCTCTATTTTAGTTAGTGAATTTATTGGGTTATAGATTGAAATAGGTTTAACTAATGTTGAATCATTTCGGTTAGTAGTTGGACCTTTGTCATAACTTTGGCTGTAATCACCAGGGGTAACAATTAGGTCCATAATTTTTGATTGCAAGTTAAGTGCGAAGCGCTGAGGAGTTTTTTGCCAAAACCCTCTTCGGACCCAAACTAATGAAATCTCAGGTCTAATATTTTTAACACCAATTATTCCTGGGTAAGGAACAACTCCATCAAAGCTAACTATCTTTGCTCCGGTTTCATCAATCAACGCAACAATTCGATCTCGTAGATACTTATCCCATTCAAAGCGCCCCATCCATCTTCGATCACGGCCAGGGACATACTCAAATCTAACTCCGGCAATTTTAGGAACTTCTACTACTCCTGATGCCATCGAAATTATTATTGGATTAGCAAAACTCTTTAATTCTGAAGCTATTGCACTTGCTCGCGTTAAATGTCCCATACCGATACCATTACTTGTCGCTAGAATAATGGTTGGCT
>CANLHE010000031.1 GCA_947490605.1 Actinomycetota bacterium | reverse complement strand
CATGCCATAACCCTAAAACATTTGCATCTTCACCAATTACTGGAAGATGATCTGGTGCATATGGCCTAAAGCCACGATAGGCCCGGAGTAATTGAATATTGGTAAGCACTGGAAATAGCGAGATTGCTTGCCGTGCTAGTTGGCGCAGAATTGCGATATTTAAATCATTTTTAAATCCAACACGTTCTCTAGAAGCACCAATTAAAATTGTGCCACTTGCCGTGCCCTCAATTACCGCTGATGATTGAAGATCTGCTTCACCACTAGCCACAATTGCAACATAATCTGCATCATAAACTTTGTGGTTAATTAATTTTGGTGCAGGTGATGTAACCAAAATATAGCCACGCCTTGGCATTATTGGTAAATATGAGCCAGCTAACTTTGCTACCTCACCTGCCCAAGTGCCAGTTGCATTAATAATAATTGGAGTTGAGTAAGTATTTTTATTAGTGGTCAATCCGATAACAGAGCCAGATGCAGAGTTTATTTTTGTTACATTTTCACCTTGGATAAATTGACCACCACGTTTCTTGACTGCTCTAATAATTTGAGCTGCAGCTAACATTGGCTGGCATTGAGCATCACCTGGATATAAAACTCCGTAATTAACATCCTTTGAGATAAATGGTTCAGCCTCTTGCAGGGTAGAAGCATCAAGTTCAATCGTTTCAACACCATTTTCTTTTTGCAATGATGCCAACTTCTTTAGGTCAGAGATTCCCTTTGTGCTTCTTGAAACTACGACTCCGCCCTTTGCTTCAAGTTCAAATCCGCCGCCGATATCTGTATCTATTTCAAACCAAGCATCTCTTGACCGGATTGCAAGGGTAAGTTCTGGACTTGGTTCTTTATCAGAAACTAAAATATTTCCTTCTCCTGCTCCAGTTGTGCCACTTGCAACAGGACCTCGGTCAATTACTAAGACTCTCAAACCCGCATTGCTCAGAGAAAGTGCGGTGCAAGCGCCCACCACGCCTGCCCCAATCACGATCGCATCTGGGTTTTTCATGCCGCAAATCTACTGTCAGTGCCCCTTGTTTAACTATCAGTAGTGGGCAACTCCACTAGATAAGAGGTAAATATGTACACAATCAACCTGGTCTCAATTCCTTTTGTGGTTTTCTTCGCATGGGCCAAGGGGCGTGGTCTACTCCGGTGGGCAATCATGGCTTACCTCTTTGGATTCTGGTCATTCATTTTCTTACTATTTGTTAAAACTAAGCCAATTAAAATATATGAAGTACCTCAATATATAAAAGACGTGATTACTGCTCGTGGTTTTAAGAATAAGCTCAAAGATATTAAATACCCCTCTGATCTACAAAATTAGCTTAGATTTCCACAACTTTAAGATTACCCCCACGCTAACCAGAAAATAATATTTGATTAGCCAGTGATCGATTTCAATATTGATAAAGAACAAAAACAGGGCTTAATGCTCGTGTTTATATTAACAATTGGAATTGCCGGTTTTTATTTTATAAATTCAAGGCCAAGCATGCAGCCTGCTCTAGGGCAGGATCTAAATCCGGGCATGGTGCAAGAGAATGTCTCTGAATCACCCGTTGACTTAATTATTAATGTTGCTGGCAAAGTGAATAATCCGGGCGTCTACCAATTACCAAAAGGCTCTCGAGTAATTGATGCAATTAAGGCTGCGGGTAATCAACGCAATGGGGTAGATATTAGTGACATCAATTTGGCTAGAATTTTAGTAGATGGAGAGCAAATATTAGTTGGCTCACCGAAACCTTCATCCGGTAAAATTGTGGCAAAGAAAATAACTATTGATAACCCACTAGACATAAATCGTGCCACAATCACACAACTTGATACCTTGCCTGGAATCGGTCCCGTAACTGCCCAGCGAATAATTGATTATCGAACAAAGGTTGGCCGGATTAACTCAGTTGATGAGCTCAAAAAGATCTCAGGTTTAGGTGGAACAAAATTCGAAGAGATAAAGTCCTTACTTCGAGTTTTATAGATTACCGATTACTTTTAATCGGTCTTTCGATCTGGCTAGGTGCTGCCTTAGTTGGCTTTATCCCAAGCATCAGAGTAGTAATTGTTTTTACTCTAGTAATTTTAATAATATATTTCCGAAAAAATTCAGTCATATTTCTTTTAATCGCCTTATTAGTTGGCTCATGCGTAATAAGCATTAGGCAATTTGCTTTAAATAGTCAGTTGCTAATCAGCTACTTCAATACCCAGGTTCAAATTGAAGGAGTTATTCAAACTGATCCAGTTACTAAAGAGGGGAATGTGGTTGGATCAAACAAATTAAATGACCAATACAGCGCTCTACTTAAACTGACCAAGATAGGGCAAGTGAAAGTGGATTTGCCCACCCGTATTAAATTTGATTTAAGTCAGCAATTAACAATTGATCAAGCTATCCGAACACAGGTGCGGGTAATTAAGAGCAAAGAGCGCAAGGTGGCTGCTCTATTAATCTCAACTGGAACCATTGAGGTAATTGGCAGCGCTAGAAAGATATTTACCGCTACAACTACAACGCGAGATAGTTTTAAGAGTTTAATCAAATCAACAGATGCTGGATCCCTTATCCCAGGACTGGTACTGGGCGATACCTCGTTGCAGAGTTCATCATTCACCCAAGATATGCGAAGAGTAGGCCTATCTCACTTAACTGCTGTGAGTGGCGCGAATTTTGCTTTAGTAGCAACATTCTTACTTTGGTTTCTTAAATACTTTATTAAGAGATTACGGGTACGGCTTTATTTGGTTTTCTTTATCCTATTAATTTTTATATTTCTGGTTCGACCTACGCCATCTGTATTACGAGCGGCAGTAATGACCGCAGTAGTTTTAATCGCCAAAGTTTTAGGTGATAAATCATTTGGAATCCCATCGCTGGGTTGTGCGATCTCACTTCTGGTATTAATTGATCCTTTTCAAGCAATTGATCCAGGCTTTGCACTTTCAGTATTGGCAACTGCCGGGATTCTGATATTACCCCAGTATTTTAATAGTAAATTAGAAAGATACATAAAAATTCCCTGGATTGTAGATGCAATACTAATTCCAGTAAGTGCAACAATTTTTTGTTTTCCAGTGATCATATTACTTTCTAATCAATTCTCACTTGCAACAATTCCAGCAAATATTCTAGTTGCACCAGTAATAGCTCCGATCACAATTCTTGGTTTCATCGCAGCAATTTTGTCACCTGCAGCTGGATTTATCTCTTATTTTATTATTTTAATTATTACCCCATTTGCAAACTGGATTGTGTGGGTGTGTGAGCAAATGAATAAGTCTTCAGTAATAACCTTTAACAAGAGTGGAGTCTTCTCGGCAATATTCTTGATTTTAGTAATCCTATTTCTCACCAGAAAATCAATAATCGCTATATTTGTGCTAGCTATATTTATTCTGCAACTCTCTCTTAGCTCGTACATTTGGCCAGGACCTGGTTGGCAGATTGCCAATTGTGATGTTGGCCAGGGTGATGGCTTGGTAGTAAACCTTGGGCGGGGAAGTGGATTAGTTATAGATACTGGTCCAGATCCAGTAAAGATAGATAGATGCTTACATCAATTAAAGATTAAGAAAATTCCACTCTTAGTCCTAACCCATTTTCACGCTGACCATGTGGGTGGAGTTTCATCGGTAATTAAGGGAAGGGATATTGGAGAGGTTTGGATTTCAAGTAATTTACAGCCAGAGCAATCTTCCAAATTAGTTATCAATTTGCTCAGTGGAATTAAAACTAGAACGGTAAAAGCAGGAGATAACTTTGCATTTCCAGCCAATGCCTTATCGATTAAGGTCTTATGGCCTAATGCAGCTGGACAAGATTTTCAATCACTGCCTGGGGATGGCTCAGAAATTAATAATTCAAGCATTGCTCTATTGATAAAGACTAGAAATTTATCTTTATTTACAGCCGGCGACATAGAGCCTCCAGTACAAGAGGCAATAACTAATTCTGGTAATTTAACTCCAGTTGATGTTTTGAAAGTTTCTCACCATGGATCTAGCTATCAATATTTGCCGATGTTAGATTTGCTAAAACCTAAAGTTGCCCTAATTAGCGTTGGCACAGGTAATAGGTATGGGCATCCCTCACCAGATCTGATCACCCAACTTCAGGACCGGCAGATTTCGGTCTGGCGCACAGACCAATCAGGTGGGCTAGCACTTGCCACACCTAATAAGATCAGGGTTACCGGAAAAGAATGGTGGCAAATTAGGTGGGGTTAGTTTTGATACAAGGCGCAGAGAGCCTGCTTGCTGACCGCGCAATTTCCCAAGTGATTGCCACAAAAGCTGGCGCACAAACAAGTATTTTTGCTGCAGATGAACTAGAGGTGGGTTTTATTACTGACAGCTTAGCTCCTTCACTTTTTTCTGATGCCCGAGTTGTTGTCATTAAAGATTTGCAGGATTTAACGGCTGAATGCAGTGATGAGGTAATAAGTTATTTAGAAAATCAAGATGAGAATCTAACCTTGGTGCTTTGGCACAAAGGTGGCGTCAAAGGCAAAGCTTTGATAGATAAAATAAAGAAACTTAATCCGGAGATTATTGCTGCCGAAGCAATAAAAAAAGAGAGTGAAAAATCTGATTTTGTTCGCACAGAGTTTAAGAGATTAGAACGTAAAATAAGCACTGAAGCAGTTAACGCCTTAATTGATTCATTAGGCAGCGATTTACGAGAGTTAAGCGCCGCCTGTTCTCAACTTGCATCTGATGTTGCATCACAGAAAGTTATTGATGAGGACGATGTGGCTAGATATCAAATGGGTAGAGTTGAAAGCACTGGCTTTGATGTTGCAGATGCTGCGCTAGACGGCAAAACAGCAATTGCATTAATTAACCTGCGAAATGCACTTTCAACTGGAACTGATCCAGTTTTAATTGTTAGCGCACTTGCTTCGTCCCTTCGAACCTTGGCAAAAGTTTCCGGAGCTTCACGTAGTGCTAAATCATTTGAGTTAGCTTCCACATTAGCTATTGCACCTTGGCAAATTGATAAAGCACGGCGGCAGTTAACTGGTTGGAGTGAGGGTGGATTAGCTAAGGCGGTTGTGGCAATTGCAGCAGCTGATGCCGATATCAAAGGAGCAGCCTCGGATCCGATCTACGCCTTAGAGCAGGCAGTTATGACCGTCAGTGCGGCAAAAAGCGCTAGATAACCACGCTCAGTTTGAGCGTAATGGCCATGCGCTGATACCCTTCCGTTCTTCTTAAATATGTTTTTAAGAGATAAAAGAGAAAAGGTAATCTTCAGTGGCAAACATCAAGTCCCAGATCAAACGAATTCGTA
Source organism: Actinomycetota bacterium (assembly GCA_947490605.1). The sequence goes on along the minus strand of CANLHE010000031.1, from coordinate 2,273 downwards.
CCAACAATAAGGCGCAGGATCGCAACAAGGCTTATCGCTCAGCCCTTCGTACTGCCATTCGTAGATTTCGTGATGCGGTAACTGCCGGAGATGCTGCAAAAATTAAAGCAGAGTTTACGGATGCTTCTCGTTCATTAGATATGGCTGTTTCAAAAGGCGTAATCCATGCCAATAATGCAGCAAACAAAAAGTCAGCAATGGCGAAGTTGGCCAACAAAGCTGGCATTCGTTAATTTTCTAGACACTCTTAAGGCATAAATGCCTGCCATCTCGATTGCAAAAGCACCGCAGCCTGCTGCAACAAATCCTGCGCAAATTAGAAATTTTTGCATCATCGCACATATTGATCACGGTAAATCAACATTGGCAGATCGCATGTTGGGAATTACCGGTGTTGTAGAGGATCGAAATATGCGTGCGCAATATCTAGACCGTATGGATATTGAACGCGAGCGAGGAATCACAATTAAGAGCCAGGCAGTTAGATTGCCGTGGCGATCAGGTATTGATAACGAAGAATATATTTTAAATATGATCGATACTCCAGGCCATGTTGACTTCACATATGAAGTGTCCCGATCGCTTGCTGCATGTGAAGGTGCGGTACTACTTGTTGATTGCGCACAAGGTATTGAAGCGCAGACTCTAGCTAATCTTTATTTAGCGATGGAGAATAATCTAACGATAATTCCAGTGTTAAATAAGATCGATTTACCAGCAGCTCAACCTGAAAAATTCGCCATAGAGCTTGCTAATTTAATTGGCTGCAAACCAGAAGATTGTTTACGAGTCTCTGGAAAAACTGGAGCTGGCGTTGAAACGCTACTTGATGAAATTGTGAAGCAAATTCCACCACCAATTGGCGATCCAAAGGCTCCTACAAGAGCATTAATTTTTGATTCAGTTTATGACTCTTATCGTGGAGTGGTTACCTATGTTCGTGTTGTTGATGGACATCTTTCTCCACGTGATCAAATTCAGATGTATTCAACTGGAGTTAGACATGAAATGCTTGAGGTTGGAGTCATTTCACCTGAGCCAATGGCAAGTAAGGGATTAGGTGTTGGTGAAGTAGGTTATTTAATTACCGGCGTTAAGGATGTAAGACAGTCTCGAGTTGGAGATACCGTCACTACTTACAACAATCCAGCCACTGTTGCTCTTGCTGGTTATAAAGATCCAAAGCCAATGGTTTTCTCTGGGTTATTTCCATTAGAAGGGGCTGAGTATCCAATGCTCCGCGAAGCATTGGATAAATTACAATTAAATGATGCTGCTTTAGTTTTTGAACCAGAGTCATCTGACGCACTTGGTTTTGGCTTTAGATGTGGTTTCTTAGGTCTATTGCACATGGAGATTGTAAGAGAAAGACTTGAAAGAGAAGCTGGATTAACTTTAATTTCTACCGCCCCTAGCGTGGTTTATAAGGTCACGTTAGATGATGGCAAAAAAATAGTTGTTACAAATCCATCTGAGTACCCAGACGGCAAAATCGCAGAAGTACAAGAACCAATTGTTAAGGCCACTATTTTGGCTCCTAGTGAATTTATCGGAACGATCATGGAGCTCTGCCAGCAACGTAGAGGTGTGCAAAAAGGTATGGACTATTTATCTGAGGATCGTGTTGAAATTCGTTACACGCTCCCACTTGCCGAAATCGTTTTTGATTTCTTTGACCAACTCAAATCTAGAACAAAGGGTTATGGCTCCCTTGATTATGAACCAATAGGTGAAGAGGCTGGAGATTTAGTTAAAGTTGATATTTTATTGCAAGGTGAAAAAGTTGATGCATTTAGTCAGATTGTTCACCGCGATAAGGCATATGCATATGGCGTGACTATGACTGCAAAATTAAGAGAGTTAATCCCACGTCAACAGTTTGAGGTACCGATCCAAGCAGCGATTGGTGCAAAAGTAATTGCTCGAGAAAACATCAGAGCTATTCGAAAAGATGTATTAGCAAAGTGTTATGGCGGGGATATCTCTCGTAAGCGCAAACTTCTTGAAAAGCAAAAAGAGGGTAAGAAGCGAATGAAGATGGTTGGCAGAGTTGAAGTTCCACAAGAGGCATTTATTGCCGCATTGACCACTGATTCTGATAAAGCGAGTGAAAAGAAAAAGTAAGTGAATCTCGCATTTTATGTTCATATCCCTTATTGCATAAAACGGTGCGGTTACTGTGATTTCAATACCTATACACCTAGTGAGCTTCAAATTACTACTGGTCTAAAAAGCATAACTAATTCGTATACAAATCTTTTAATAGCTGAGAT
>CANLHE010000030.1 GCA_947490605.1 Actinomycetota bacterium | reverse complement strand
CAAATTGCAGTTGCAGTGCTTGAGGCGCAACCTTTTAATTAATTACTTGTTAGCTGCGTTGTTGTATTTGCGCACACTAAGTGGAATAAAGATCGCCATAATTATTATCATATAAATAATTGACATAAGTAGTGGATTATCACTGGGGAAAGATCCAGCTGTTGCACCAAACTCATTCTTTAAACCAAATAACTCTCGGCAGCCGGCCACCATGGTTGATACTGGATTCCACTCAGCTACATACTGCAATGCTTTTGGCATGCCGGTTGTTGGCGCAAATGCATTTGATAAAAAGGTCAGTGGGAAAACTGCAATAAATGTTGCGTTCTGAGCAACCCGTTCATCCTTTACTGCTAAGCCAATTAATACTCCAACCCAGGACATAGCAAAACCAAATAAGAATAAGAAAAGAAAACCTAAAGTAATCATCACCGGGCCTGAGGATGGTCGCCAGCCAACAATAAAGCCAGTTATTCCCATGGCAGCTAAGACCACGATATTTAATACGCCATCGCCTAAGGTTCGGCCAAATACAACTGCAGATCTTGAAATGGGTAGAGATCTAAAACGATCAATTAATCCCTTTTGCATATCAGCAGATAATCCAACTGCGGTAGAGGCAAGAGTGAAGGCAACTGTCTGCACAAATATTCCCGGCATTAGTAACTGTACATATCCACCAGGTTGGCCGGTATCAATTGAGCCACCAAACACATACCTAAATAACAAAACAAACATAATTGGCTGAATAGTTGAGAAAACTAAAACTTCAGGCACTCTGGAAAGTTGGAGTAACTGACGCTTGGTGATGATTAGCGCATCTGAAATTGCATTCATTATCTTCCACCTCGTTTGGCCTTAGGGTCTACTACCTCTTCAGTTTTTTCTTCAGCTATATGTCCAGTCAAAGATAAGAAAACATCATCAAGTGATGGTCGCTTGAGACCAATATCTAATGGATGAATACCTTTTTCATCAAGTAATTTGGCTGCTTCAATTAACGCTTTACTTCCAGTTGTGACGGGAGCTGAAATTTGTCGAAGTCCTTCATCTACATTTATTGCGCTTCCGCTTACCTTTGCCACAATTTCTTTAGCCGCTGCTAGATGTTGATTTTCAACTACGATCTCAAGGCGCTCACCACCAACTTGTTTCTTTAACGTGTCAGATGTTCCGCGAGCAATAACTTTTCCATGATCAATTACTGCAATCTCATCTGCAAGATGATCTGCCTCTTCTAAATACTGAGTTGTTAGTAATAAGGTAACGCCCCCTTTTACTAACTCATCGATTACTCCCCACATATCTTGGCGTCCTCTTGGATCAAGACCAGTGGTTGGTTCATCTAAAAATAAAACCTTTGGCTTAACAATCAATGAGGCAGCTAAATCTAATCGGCGTCTCATGCCACCAGAGTAAGTTCTAATTGGTCTCTTTGCTGATTCGGTTAATGAGAATTGTTCAAGTAATTCAACTGCTCGCTCTTTTGCTTGCTTTGCAGATAAATGATAAAGCCGGCCAAACATAATTAAGTTATCCCACCCAGTTAATGTTTCATCAACAGCTGCATATTGCCCAGATAATCCAATTATTTTTCTAACCTCATCTGGGTGTTTTAATACATCAATCCCGGCAACTGTTGCTTTGCCAGAATCAGGTGAAAGAAGTGTGGCAAGAATTCGCACAGTTGTTGTTTTGCCCGCACCATTTGGGCCTAGCACGCCTAAAACAGTTCCTTCTTCAACATCAAGATTTAATCCATCAAGTGCTTTAACTTTGCCTTTGTTATAGGTCTTAATTAGGTTTTCAGCAACAATGCTCTTCATGTTTTAATTATAAGCCAAAGGTGGATATACTCGTAATCATCTGATTCTTATTCGTCATTTACAGTTAGTGATCCTAAATTAGATATAGGAAAACACCTTTTTCTAGATCTGAGGCAACTGGTGAGGCGGTAGTTAAATTAAGCGGGATAGATTAAGCAGAAACCCTTTCGCACAGCTCCCGCGAGAGGTTTCAGTTCTATCTGCCGTTGCGTTTTTTGTTGCAGTTGGTTTTGGTTTAATAATCCCAGCAGTTCCTATTTTTGCTTCATCGTTTGGCGTTAGTAAAACAGCTATTGGTCTGATTATTTCTAGCTTTGCAATTATGCGGTTTTCATCTGGCTTAATCTCTGGAAAGCTAGTCGATAGGTTTGGCGAACGGGCAGTTCTTGGCTTTGGGTTGTTTATGATTTCTTTTTTTACTTTCTTAACTGCACTATCTCAAAGTTACGCCCAGCTATTAACATTTAGAACGCTAGGCGGACTTGGCTCATCAATGTTTTCAGTATCAGCTGGCTCATTACTAATGAGATCGGTAAGTGATGATTATCGAGCCAGAGCACAATCTTTATATAACGGTGGATTTCTAGTTGGTGGAGTTGCAGGTCCTGCATTTGGTGGAATCCTTGCCGGCATTTCACTCCGTGCACCATTTTTTGTTTACTCAATTACCTTAGCAATGGCTGGCATAACTGCATTAGTTTTTTTAAGTGAAAAACGGCTAGGAGTTAAAGTTGATATTCCAACTAGTGAAATTGGGCAAACTACATTAAGCCAAGCGTTAAGGCTTCGTCCTTATCAAATAGCTTTGGTTATAGCATTTTTAAATAACTGGGTCTTATTTGGATTGCGCTCATCAATTTTGCCATTATTTGTTACCGAAAAACTTAACTCAACCGCATCTATTGCTGGTTTAGGCATAACTATCGGGGCGTTAATTCAAGGAATATTTCTACTTAAGGCAGGTAAATTCTCAGATGAAAAGGGAAGAAAAGCAGCTCTGCTTTTTGGTAGCACCTTTGTTTTATTTGGAATATTAATGCTTTCATTTACTACCAATCCAACTCTTTACTTCATCTCAATGGCGTTATTTGGTTTAGGTGGTGCTTATGTTGGAACCGCACCTGGCAGTGTGGTCGGTGACATTATTCGCGGCCGTGGTGGGCAAGTAATTGCTGCATGGCAGATGGCAGGAGATGCCGGAATGATTGTTGGGCCGATCTTGGTAGGTTTCTTAACTGATAACTACAGTTACCAGGCTGCGTTTTTATTCTCAGCCGGTATCTGGTGTTTTGCTATTTTATTGTCAGTCATTTTGCCAGAAACTAGATCTTCACATTTAAAGAAAGATTTAATTATCGATAAAAACAATCAGGAGTTGTGATCTCTCACAACTCCTGATTAGAACAGCTTTTATTTATCGATTGTTACGCAAGATTGAAAGTAGGCGTAATACCTCAAGATATAGCCAGACAATAGTTACCATCAGGCCGAAGGATGCGCGCCAAGATTCTTTCTCTGGAACTCCTGCTGCAACACCTTTTTCAATTTGATCAAAATCTAGTACTAGGAAGAAGCTAGCTAAGGCAACGCCAGCTACGGCAAGAAGTAAACCAAGACCTGAGACACCATAGAAACCATAACCTTGGCCAACGCCAAAGAATGATGCAACTAACGAGACTAAACCAAGAATGAAGTAACCAATTGCTGCGCCCATAACTGCACGTGTGAATTGTGGAGTCGCGCGAAGTCTGCCGCTGCGATACATAAACAACACACCAGTAAAAGCTGCAATTGTTCCAATTACTGCTTGGCTAACAATTCCTGGATAAAAAGTTTCATAGTATTTACTTATTGTTCCAAGTGCTAAACCTTGTAGGGCAGCGTAAGTGACAACTAAACCTGGCTTAATAGTTTTACTAAAACTAATTACCATGGCAAGAACAAAGCCACCAAGGAATCCAATTAGAAGTGCGCCTTGTCCTAAATTTGCACCCCAAGCGATCGCGCCAACAACTACTAATATCGCAAATAAAAATCCAGTTTTCGCAACGACATCTTCAATGGTCATGCGACCTGTGCGAATTGATGAGGCGGCGGGAGCGTTGTAACTTTGCTCTAGTTGATCAACCTGCATGTTGTTTGGTTGATTAAATGCCTTGCCAAGTACAGGGTTTGAGCTTTTCATCCATCTCCTTCTATAGAAGTAAGTAGCTAGGTAGTTCTGGTTTTACTTACTTAGGTAGTAAACAAATATTAATGATTCTCGATTCCCACTGCTATTCCTACTAGCCAGTTGAAACTTAATCTTTGCTGAAGATTCGCAGGAATTGAGCGTGCCCCCGGTGGGGGTCGAACCCACACTTGTGCGATTTTAAGTCGCATGCCTCTGCCATTGGGCTACAGGGGCGAATCTTCAGGGGGTAAATCTACCTGTCTTTTGCGCCGCCAATTTCATCTCATTCTTCGCCTATTTGATTAGGGACCAAGCCATTCCATCCAAGATATCTGACTCAGATGCAACAAATTCAGCAGCTCCAGTTGCTGCCATGATTCTAGAAAGTACTAATGAGCCCGCTGTGATTACATCAATTCTGCCTGGATGCATAAAGCCTAAGGATGCGATTTGATCTTTATTCATAGATTGAAAACTTGCCGCAGCCTTATGAACTTTATCGGATGAGATTCTAGAAAGGTGAATTAAGTGGCGGTCATAATCAGTTAACTCAAGAGCTGATGCTGCGACAGTTGTAGCAGTGCCGGCAACTGCAACCAAAGTTTTCGCAGTAGTAATTGGCACAACAGCAGCTGCTTGAGTAATTGCAATATCAATATCAACAATTGCTTGGGCGATCTGGGCCATAGATGGTGGTTGAGTATTTAAATGTCGCTCACTCATTCGAACACATCCGATATTCACACTCTTTGCAAATTCTACCTTTTCACTTCCAAATACAAACTCAGTTGAACCGCCACCAATATCAACAACTAAAAAGGGAGCATCACTTTGTCTAAACTCTTTTGTTGCGCCAATAAATGAAAGCTCTGCCTCTTCCTCACCTGGGATTACTTCAACCTCAACGCCTAAGATTTCTCTGACACCATCAATGAATAAATTCCGGTTGGTGGCATCTCTGGTGGCACTAGTTGCACAAAATCTAATTTTTTCAACACCTTTACTTGCAATTTGATCTCGAAATAATTCAACTGCTTTTAAGGTTCGAGCAATTGCATCTGGATGAAATGCTTTATTTTGATCTACTCCTTGGCCAAGACGGACAATCTCCATGGTTCGCAAGACCTCTTTAAAATTATCACCAGCAATATCGGCAATTAATAACCGAATAGAGTTAGTTCCACAATCAATTGCGGCAACTCTACTCACTTGCTCTCCTCATTAATTAAATTACTGATTTCACTACATGGCTTAGAAAGCCACCACTGACTTAATTTACTTAAAGCTTCATCCCCTAGTGGATTTACATCAACACCGGCAGCTAGTGAGTGTGCGATCAAATGCGATAAAAGAGTGTAAACATTTACCCCGGTCAGGCATACCGCCAGCCGTAATTCCATCAAGCTCTGGTATTTGAATATTCTCAATCTTGGCTAACGCAGACCTTGCCGCCTCGTAATCAATATGGGCTGCTAGGTACTTACCCGCTAGCTCTGAATCATTCTGTAATCGCTCATTCATCTCTGTCATCAAACCAGAGCTTTCTAGGGTCGAAATAGCGCCAGTTAATCTTGGGCAGGTTGCGTAATAAAAAGTTGGGAAAGGTGTGCCATCGGCCAATCGCGGTGGTGTTTGCACCACATCTGGCTCACCACATGGGCAGCGATGTGCAATTGCTGAAACATCTCTAGGAGATCTTCCTAATTGGGCTGCAACAGTAGTTAAATCTTTTTCACTTGGCTTTTCAGCATTAAATGCAGCTTCTGGATTAACCATTTTATTGATTTACATTTGTGCTGGTGATTGAAGAAATTAATCTGGAGTACCACGGAAGCCCTACTGGAAGTTGCTCTGAAACTTTAGTTTGCTCATTCAAATTTTCTAGTGCATCATCTCCAACAACTATATATTGACGCTCACCTGGGAATACAAAATGCAACCTAGCTCTTGCTTGGCTTGCTACATACTCTGGATCATTCCATTGCGCTAACTCATCTGCTGCCTTATCCAACATGGCTTGGTTATCAGATAGCTGGGTTCGCAGAGAATTAATCTGTGCTTTTTGGGTGAAGTAATGTTGAATTGGTGGCGCAAGTGTTACAGCAAGTGCAAATAAAACTATTCCGACAATTAAAGCTCGATTTGATAAGCCGCGTTTTTTTAAGCCAGACTGAATAGTTTTACGTGAAGTTGAAACTAATCCAGCAGCAAAAAATCTACGGCGGGCCATTGATTAACTACTTTTTAAAGCGAGGGAAAGCAGAGCTGCCCGCATAAATAGCAGATCCGGCTAACTCCTCTTCAATCCGAAGTAATTGATTGTATTTAGCAACTCGCTCTGACCGTGCTGGGGCGCCAGTTTTAATCTGTCCACAGTTAAGTGCCACGGCCAGATCAGCAATTGTGGTGTCTTCTGTTTCACCAGATCGATGGCTCATCATTGAACGGTAATTATTTTTGTGAGCTAAATTAACTGCATCGATTGTTTCAGTAAGAGTACCTATTTGATTTACCTTAACAAGTAATGCATTTGCTGTTTTGCTTTCAATTCCACGTAATAGGCGCTCTGGATTAGTAACAAATAGATCATCGCCAACAATTTGAACTTTATCCCCTAATTGAGCAGTTAATTTGCCCCAGCCATCCCAGTCATCTTCATCTAATGGATCCTCGATTGAAACCAAGGGATAGGCAGATACTAATTCACTGTAATAAGTGATCATCTGATCTGAAGTTAATTGTTTTCCTTCAAACTTGTAACTTCCGTTATCAAAAAACTCAGTGGCTGCAACATCCATTGCTAATGCAATTTCAGAGCCAGCTTTAAAGCCAGCAAGTTCTACCGCCTCAAGAATTAAGTCAAGAGCAGCACGATTGCTAGCAAGGTTTGGTGCAAAGCCACCTTCATCACCAATACTTGTTGCTAATCCTTTTTTCTTTAAAACTGATTTTAGGCTGTGATAAATCTCAGCACCCCAACGTAAGGATTCTTTAAAAGTTTGAGCACCAATTGGTGCCACCATAAACTCTTGAATATCAACATTGGTATCTGCATGCGCGCCACCATTTAATATATTCATCATCGGAACTGGCAAAGTTTTTGCGTTAGATCCGCCGATGAATTTAAACAGGGATTGTTTTGAGCTATTTGCGCCAGCTCGTGCCGCAGCTAATGAAACACCTAAAATTGCATTTGCGCCTAGATTAGATTTATTTTTCGTACCATCTAATTTGATCATCTGCTCATCAAGATTTCTTTGATCTTCTGCATCTAGGCCGATTACGATTGGTGCTAACTTCTCATTCACATTCTTTACGGCAGTCTGCACGCCTTTACCTAAATATCTTTTACCACCATCGCGTAATTCTGCGGCTTCAAATGCTCCAGTTGATGCACCACTTGGAACTGCTGCTCTACCAATACTTCCGTTATCTAGTTTTACTTCAACCTCAACAGTTGGATTTCCACGAGAATCTAGAATCTCTCGGGCGTATACATTCTTAATTATTGACACTAATTTCTACCTAACTGTTGTTTTCTTTGATTATGACGTAATTCTACCTTGTCTCATGAGTTTTAATCTGCGTAATTAG
>CANLHE010000029.1 GCA_947490605.1 Actinomycetota bacterium | reverse complement strand
TTTCTAATTTTACAAAATTAGATTTAAATATTGAGCTTAATAATTGGCCAGAGTTCACAGCCAAGCCTGGTGAGATCATTGAAGTTCCAATATCAGTCAGTTCATTAACTCGAATCTATTTAGTAGGTATAGGTGATGAGAGCGATGATGATTTACGTAAGGCATCAACCTCAATCGGTAGAAAAATAAAAGGAACGAACTGTGTTCTACTTTCCGCACTATCAACTGAAAAAGAAAAAGTAATTACCCAGGGTGTTGCATTTATTCTTTCAAATTATCAATATTCATTAAAGAGTGAACAAAAAGAAAAGAAGCCAACTTTTGTGATTTATGGTGAATATAAAGATGAGGTCGAGTATGCTGAAATCCTGGCATCATCTGTATGGCAAGCTCGTAATTTAATTCACACTCCGTCAAACATTAAGAATCCAGATTGGTTAGCAAAACAAGCAACTGCAATGGTATCTGCTGCTAAAAATTCAGATCTTTCAATCACTGTTAAATCTGGGCGAGCATTAAAAGAGTTTGGTGGCTTGTTGGCTGTTGGTAATTCATCGCCTAATCCAGGACCTAGATTGATCGAAGTAAGTTATGCGCCAAAGGGATCCAGTAATTGGCCACATGTTGTTTTAGTTGGTAAGGGAATAACTTTTGATACCGGCGGAGTTTCACTTAAGCGACCATATGAATCGATGATTGGGATGAAGAGTGATATGGCCGGTGCTGCTGCAGTTTTATGCGCAACAGTTGCAATGGCAAAGGTAAAGCCAAAAGTTAAAGTAACTACTTTATTAATGGCAGCAGAGAATGCATTATCTGGAACATCTCAAAGGCCATCTGATGTAATTAAACATTTTGGTGGCACAACAGTTGAAGTATTAAATACTGATGCTGAAGGACGATTAGTACTAGCTGATGGACTTGCTTATGCTGATTTAGAATTAGAGCCTGATTATTTAGTTGATGTGGCAACACTTACTGGAGCGGCTACTTTGGGTCTAGGTCGTCAATATGCTGCGATGTATACCCGGGAAAAAGTGGTTGCTAAAAAACTTTATGAAGTTGGCAACAAAGTAGGAGAAAAGGTTTGGCATATGCCATTAGTAGATGATTATTCGGTGGCGTTGGCCAGCGATGTAGCAGATTTTAATCATCTAGCCGATAAGTTTGGTTTCTCAGCCGGGTCAGTAACAGCAGCTTTATTTTTGGAGAAATTTGTGGGAGATCGTAATTGGGTGCACCTTGATATTGCCGGCACTGGAAGATCAGAAGTAGATGCAGGTGAGAATATTAAAGGTGGTACTGGATTTGGGGTTCGATTGTTAATTGAATGGCTTGGTTCATTTTGAAAGATGTGATTTCTGGTCGTGGAGATATGCATGCATTTTCAGAAAGTTTTGCCCATGAGGATTACTTCATGCAACAAGCAAGAGCAAATGGTGAAGAAATCGGCGCACCGGATCCAACCCCTGGAGTAGGAAACTTCCTAAAGTTTGCAGCTCAGTTATCAAAAGCTAAATCAGTTGTTGAGATTGGTACTGGCTCAGGTGTTGGCGGTTTATGGTTATTAAGTGGCATGCCAGCAGACGGAGTACTAACAACAATTGATTCAGAGCGCGAGCACTCAAAAATTGCTCGTAATATTTTTGAAGAGGCGGATGTTCCCCCAACAAAATATCGAATTATTACTGGGAAATTAATTGAAGTTATTGGAAAACTTGCTGACAGTTCGTATGAATTAATAATTATTAGGCCTGCATTAGATCTTTTTGACATGATTCAAGAGTCTTATCGATTATTAAAACCCAATGGGTTATTAATAATTGATCAAGCTTTAAGTGCTGGAAAGGTTGCAGATCCAACTCAGCGCGATCCTGAGAGTATTGCCCGGCGAGATGGAATTAAGGTAATTAAAGAGGATGAAAAGTGGGCAGCATCGGTGCTTCCAATTGGCGCAGGGGTGTTGGTAGCCAATAAACTTACTTAAATGAAGCAACCATCAAGCACTCCATGGTGGCAACCAAGCGGTGAAATTAAGCAAGTACGAGTTATTCAATCAAAAAGTAATACTAATTTTTTTGTTCTGGCAGTAGTAATCGCACTTATTGCAGGCGGAGTTGGTGCAGTCGTTGTCCGAAGTACTACAACCAACATTGGTGCAAATTTAGTGGAAACTAACAACAAGGTAGAGCGAGCTCCTGATTCAATTGCTGCCCTTGCTGCCCGAGTAATTCCAGCGGTAGTTTCAATTTCAGTAAAAGGATCATCTAGTTCAGGAACTGGATCTGGATTCTTTCTTGATAGTAATGGTTATATTTTAACTAATAACCATGTAGTTGAAGCAGCGGCAACGAGGGGGACAATTACCGTAGAACTTTCTAATGGCAAAAAATATGGAGCCAAGTTAATGGGTCGGGATAATTCTTACGATTTAGCTGTACTTAAAATTGATGTTACCTCTGCACCAACCTTGCAACTTGGAAATAGCGATCTAGCGCAAGTTGGCGATTCAGTAATTGCAATCGGATCTCCACTTGGTTTATCCGGAACGGTTACATCTGGAATTATTAGTTCAAAAAATCGCGCTGTTACGACTGGTAACGGAAGTGGTGAAAGCTCATTTATAAATGCACTACAAACTGATGCAGCAATTAATCCTGGAAACTCAGGCGGTCCATTAGTAGATTCAACTGGTGCAGTCATTGGAGTTAACTCAGCGATTGCCACACTTGGTTCAAGTAGTCAAACTGGATCTATCGGACTTGGCTTTGCAATTCCAATTAATCAAGCAAAGAAAACGGCTGAACAATTAATTAAAACAGGTTTTGCAACCTATCCAATTATGGGAATTTCAGTTGACACTAGATTTACTGGTACAGGCGCACAAATTTCAACTGATGGTGCTGGCGTCACACCGGCAGGTCCAGCAGATAAAGCTGGCTTAAAAGCTGGTGACATAATCACAACATTAGATGGTATTGAAATCAATAATTCAGATGAATTAATTGTTGCTATTAGAAGTAAAAGCGTTGGAGATAAAGTTAAGATCAAATACACCAGAAATAACATATCTAGAGAGGCAACCGTCACGCTGGCTGCCTCAAAGAAATAAATTATGTTAAATATAGGTGGAGGGGAAATAATTGGCCTAATGGTCTTAGGAATGATTTTAATTGGCCCAGATCGCATGCCTAATGTTGCCGCTGATGCTGCTAGATTCCTAGTTAAGTTAAAAAATATGGCGCAATCAGCTACTAATGAATTAAAAGAAAATTTAGGCCCTGGCTATGAAGATTTACAAGTTAAGGATCTACACCCAAAAACTTTTATTAAAAAACATATTGGTGATGTTATTGATAAGAGTGATCTTGAAATGAAACCAAAACCAAAGATTGATCCGGACATACTATGAGCACAATTGAATTAATAAATTCAGCACTTGGTACCGTAATAGACCCAGAGCTTCATAAACCGTTGCCAGAGTTAGGGATGGTTGAGTCGGTTGAATTCGAATCCGGAATAGCAAAAATCGGGATACTTTTAACAATTGTTGGCTGTCCAATGAAAGATCGACTTCACAGCGATATAACTAAATCTTTAAGTGAGATATCTGAGATAAAAGGAGTTGAAATTAAATTTGGAGTTATGAATGAAGAGCAGAGAAACAATGTTAAAAAACTAATCAGGGGTGGCCGCGAGAAGTTTATTCCATTTGCTCAACCGGAATCACTTACTAGAGTTTTAGGAATTGCATCAGGAAAAGGTGGAGTTGGTAAATCTTCAGTAACAGTTAATTTGGCAGTTGCTGCAGCAGCACGTGGACTTAAAGTTGGCATATTAGATGCAGATGTCTATGGTCATTCAATTCCGAGGTTGATGGGAATGCTTGATAAACGACCAACAGCAATTGATCAAACTTTTATTCCAGTTGAAAATTACGGCGTAAAGGTTGTTTCAATGGAGATGTTTAAACCAGAAAGATCAGATCCAGTTGCATATCGTGGACCACTATTACATAGAGTCTTAGAACAACTATTAAGTGATGCATATTGGGGCGACTTAGATTTATTACTTCTAGATTTACCACCTGGCACCGGTGACATTGCAATATCACTTGGCCAATTAATTCCAGGTTCAGAAATTATTGTTGTAACTACACCACAAATTGCCGCAGCTGAGGTCGCAGAACGTGCCGGAAGAATTGCCCATCAAATCAAGCAGCCAGTTCTCGGTGTAATCGAAAATATGTCAGACAGTGCCTGTACTAAATGCGGAGAGAAGATTTCAATATTTGGTAGTGGTGGAGGTGAAGAAACATCAAGAAGGCTTAGTGAATTAGTCGGCGCAAATGTTCCACTTTTAGCAAAGATTCCATTTAACGCTGAGCTTCGCGAAGGCGGAGACGCTGGTACTCCAATTGTTTTGTCAGATCAAAGCGCAAAGTTAATTTTTGATAGTATTTTAGATCAAATTATTATTAGACCTAAATCCTTACTAGGCGTTAGATTAAATATTAACGCTTAAGATTTTTTATTAAGCTTATTAACTATCTCTTCAACAGCATCTGAAATCTCACTGTGTAGGTAATCGCGAGTGGTAACTTCACCAAGCGCTGTACGAAGGCTTGCTAACTCGCGTGTTAGATATTCAGTATCTGCAATATTTCGCTCTTCACGCTCACGATCCTCATTGCCTTGAATTCGGTCACGATCTGCTTGACGATTTTGAGCTAACAAAATAAGTGGTGCAGCATATGAAGCTTGCAGCGAGAGTAGAAGTGTTAAAAAGATAAATGGATAATGATCAAATTTTAAGTCTTCTGGAGCAAGTGAGTTCCAAGTAACCCAAAGCAGCACAAATGCAGTCATGTATACCAAGAATTTTGCAGTACCTAAGAAACGTGCAAACCGTTCTGACCAACGACCAAATGCCTCAGGATCATAAGAAGGTTTAAGGGTTCTACGTGCTTCACGTGGAAACTCAAGTGAATTTTTATTTATCTTTTGTTTAGCCATGATTATCTATCCCCACCCTCTCTTCTTACTGATTCTTCATGTCGCCAATTCTCAGGTAGTAAATGATCAAGTACATCATCAATCGTTACCGCTCCAAGCAGGCGCTCATTTGCATCTACTACTGGAACAGCCAACAAGTTATAACTAGCAAGGTATGAAGCTACCTCATTTAAAGTAGCTTCCGCTGACAAAGGTGCGATGTCACTATCAAGAATTCCACCAAGTAATGTTGCAGGTGGCTCTCTTAGCAAACGTTGGATATGAACAATTCCCATTAATCTACCGGTAGGAGTTTCGGTTGGTTGGCGACATACAAATACTTGAGATGCAAGACCTGGTGCAACTTCAGATAATCTCACTCTAGAAAGTGCTTCAGCAACTGTTGAATCTGCAGTTAACACAATAGGTTCAGTCGTCATCATTCCACCAGCCGAGTAATCTTCATAGTGCATTAAACGTTGAACATCTTCGGCATCTTCGGGCTCCATCAATGCAAGTAGTGCTTGAGCACGCTCTTGGCCAACCTCGCGAAGTAAATCTGCAGCATCATCTGGATCCATCTCCTCTAATACATCCGCTGCTCTTTCACCTTCTAGTTCTGCAAGTAACTCAACTCGAGAAGATTCATCCATCTCTTCTAATACATCTGCTAATCGCTCATCATCTAATGCACGTGCAACCTCAGCACGACGCTTAAGTGTTAGATCATGAAGTACTGAAGCTAAATCTGCAGCCCTAAGATTTGCGAGCGTATTAAGCAAATGGCTTACACCTTGATTTGTTTCATTAATTGCAATTCCAGATATTTCTGCCCAAGTAACTGTTGAAGAAGCACCACGCCTGCGAAAACCAGCACCTCGGCGCATTACGTGTACTCGCTCAATAAACCAATCACCAGTTTTAGATAATTCCATTGCAATATCTTCTATTGTTACTTTTTCGTTGCCATCTATCAAAGTTACAGATCGGTCTAACATTTCAGATAAAACTGAAATCTCGTTCATACGTGGTTCAAATCTGCGCATATTTAATAGTCCGGTAATAATTACATGTCCATTATCAATTGAGGTTACTCTTGTAATTGGGACGAAAATTCTTTTCCGTGGTGGTACCTCAACAATGAAGCCCAAAATTCTTGGTGGCTGATTGTTAGTACGCAGTGTTGCGACCGCATCCCTAACCTTGCCGAGCTGATCACCATTTGGGTCAAAGACCGCAGTGCCAGCTAATCGGGCCAGGAATACACGATTTAGGTTTGAACCTTTGCTTGTATTCATAGGCTAAGGGTATCGGCTCTATACCAATTCATAACAATAATTAATTTACAGATAGGTTTTACCCTATGAAAGATCAGAATCACACCAAACTTCCAACTGGCCGTGATATCCCATTCTTGATCTCAGCAATTATTGGCGTTGGTGCATCAGGCCCAATAATCGCGAAAAGTCAGATGCCGGTTCCTACCATGATTTTTTGGCGAAACATTATTGGTGGCTTAGTGATGCTTCCATTCGCACTAGCTCGTGGTGAGTGGAAAAGTAAAGTACAACGTCGAGCAATTGGATGGTCAGTAGCGGCTGGAATTCTTTTGGCAGCTCACTTTATTTGTTTCTTTTGGGCGATGAAATTTACTTCCGTTGCAACTGGAACGGCGCTAACTGCAACTCAACCAATCTTTGCCGCAATTTTTGTTAAGTTAACAGGTGGGCATATCCCAAAAAAATCATTTGGTGGGATGTTAATTGCATTTGCCTCAGTAATTGTAATTACTGGGATAGATCTAAATCTTTCATTGAGATCTTTTCAAGGAGATTTAATGGCAGTTGTCGGAGGAGCGTTAGGTGCGGCTTACATGGTGATTGGCGCTAAAGTACAACGAGATATTTCAACATCTACATTCACAGCAGTTTGTTATATTGTTTGTGGATTATCAATATTGCCAATCGTTTTATTAACTAATTCGCCCTTCACAGGATTTACAAGTTATGAATGGCTTTTACTTACCGGACTAATTATTGGAACACAATTACTCGGACATACATTATTTAATTTCTCATTAAAAAGAGTTTCACCAGCGGTTGTCTCATTAATAATTTTCTTTGAGGTGCCAGTAAGTGCGATTTTGGCTTATACTTGGTTAGGTCAAAAACCTCCCGTCGGAACAATTCCTGGAATTATTGGGCTTCTTTTTGGGTGTACATTGTTTGTTTTACGATCTAACCAAGTAAATAGTGATGAAAAGAGAAAGTAATTGAAAATTGATCTGCATACTCACACATCTTTTAGTGATGGCACAGATAAGCCATCTGAGCTAATCAATAAAGCACTAGCAGCTGGCATTACTGTTATCGGATTAACTGATCATGACTCAATTAGTGGTTGGCAAGA
Source organism: Actinomycetota bacterium (assembly GCA_947490605.1). The sequence continues at coordinate 317 of CANLHE010000029.1, read as the reverse complement.
AGCAACCAATTCATTACGCCCAGGCATATCACTAGTACCAGGTGCGGAAATATCATGCCAAACGACTGATGGAATTAGTGTTCACATATTGGGCTTGCTATTTGATTCCAGCAATAGTGAGTTAATGAATACACTTGAAAAAACTAGAGAAAACCGCCATGGCCGTATGGAAAAGATAATTGCAAGAATTAACGAGGCTGGAATTGATATCACCATGAATGATGTATTGGCGCAATTATCTGATGGCGCAACTCTTGGTCGACCACATCTTGCTGATGCATTAGTTAAAAAAGGTGTTGTAGCTAGTAGGGATGAAG
>CANLHE010000028.1 GCA_947490605.1 Actinomycetota bacterium | reverse complement strand
AAGCATCTTCAGTCTGTTTCTCATCTCGCAAATCAATTGCACTAAAGCCAACAATATTTGAACAGCTTTTTTCTAGTGCTTCACAATCTGACTTTTCGCCACCAATTAAATAAATTTCATACTTCCGTTCATTAAGCGCCTGTGCGAGCCCAGCAGCAATTCCCCTGCTGCCAGTAATAATTACTTTTTGATTCATTTGATAGAGCGTACCTAAAATCCTAAAAGTTGTCTATACAACTATTAAACGCTCTATAAACCGATCTCAGTAAGTGATTTAGAAAGAAGTTCTAAACCAAGCTTTGCATCACTCTCACTGATATTACATGGCGGAACCATATGAATTCGGTTGAAATTATTAAATGGCATCAGGCCATTCTTTTTACATGTTGCAACAATCTCATTCATCTTTGCACTAGATGCACCATATGGTGCAAGTGGTTCGCGAGTTTTGCGATCTGAAACCATATCAATCCCCCAGAAAACCCCAGCTCCCCTTATGTCACCAATTACCTGATGCTTCTTAGCTAACTCTTGTAATCCGGGACCTAAAATCTTTTCGCCAATCATTGCTGCATTTTCTACCATTTTTTCACTCTTCATAACATCAATTGTGGCGACTGCGGTTGCGCAAGCAATCGGATGGCCAGAGTAGGTAAGGCCGCCTGGAAATACTCGCTCATCAAATGTTTTAGTTATTGGCTCTGAAATCACAACTCCACCAAGTGGCACATAACCAGAGGTAACACCTTTAGCAAAAACAATTAAATCTGGAATTGATTTAGAGTGCTGATATCCAAACCACTTACCGGTTCTACCAAAACCACACATAACCTCATCGGCAATCCATAAAATTTCATACTTATCGCAAAGTGCACGAACTCCATCTAGGTAACCAGCAGGTGGTATTAAAACTCCAGCAGTTCCAGGAACTGATTCAATTAATATTGCCGCAATAGTTTTTGGACCTTCAAAAATAATTGTTTGTTCTAAATGCTCTAATGCTCGTTGTGATTCCTCTGCCTCATTTGTTGCCCAAAAAGCAGTTCGATATAGATATGGTCCCCAGAAGTGCACATGTCCAAAACTAAACTCATTTGGAAACCTTCTTGGATCCCCAGTTGCATTAATCGCAGATCCTGTATTGCCATGATATGAACGATAGGTTGAAAGAACTTTATGTTTATGGGTGTGAAGCCTGGCCATTCTGATGGCATTTTCAACTCCATCAGCACCAGCATTTGTGAAGAAAACCTTTTTAAATTTATCTCCGCCTAATTCAAGAATTCTTTTTGCAGCTTCATTACGTGCTTCATTAGCATGTTGAGGAGCGATAGTTGCTAGTACATCTGCTTGCTCTTTTATGGCAGCAATAACTTTGGGATGCTGATGCCCGATATTTGTAAAAACTAATTGACTGGAAAAATCTAAATACTTTTTGCCGGTAAAGTCCCAAAAATAAGAGCCGGCTCCACCAGCAATTGCCATTGGTGAAATTTGAGCCTGGGCAGACCAAGAGTGGAAAACATTTGCCCGGTCATCAGCAAATACTTTTGCCGCTTTCTCTGGGTCATTAATTGGGGTACTCACGCCACTCCCTTATCCCTTGCTTTGGTAGCCAATCTAATCACTTAAACAAAGGTTTTCCTAGCAGGGTGGAGAAGGCGATAAACCTGAAGTATTGTTGCGATATGAAAAGTATTTCGCATTGGATTAATGGCGCAGTTGTAAGTGAGAAATCCGACAAAACTGGTGAGGTATTTAACCCAGCAACTGGTCAGATTTGTGCAACTGTGGAGTTTGCAACACCAGCCACCGTTGATAAGGCTGTAAACGTTGCAACTGAAGCTTTTGCTAGTTGGCGACATAGCTCCCTTACTAAACGAACCCAAGTTCTATTTGCATTTAGAGAATTAGTTAATCAAAACAAAGAAAAAATAGCAGCGTTAATTACGCAGGAGCATGGCAAAGTTTTAAGTGATGCCCTAGGTGAGGTAACTAGAGGGCTTGAGGTTGCTGAGTTTGCTTGTGGTATTCCCCATTTATTAAAGGGTGGTTTTTCTGAAGAGGTATCAACTGGCGTAGATGTTTATTCAATTCGTCAGCCACTTGGACCAGTTGCGATTATTTCGCCATTTAATTTCCCAGCGATGGTGCCGATGTGGTTTTTCCCAATTGCACTTGCTTGCGGAAATACTGTAATTATTAAACCTTCAGAAAAAGATCCAAGTGCGATTATGTTTATTGCCCAACTTTTAAAAGAAGCCGGTTTACCTGATGGCGTATTTAACGTAGTCCATGGCGATAAAGTTGCAGTTGATGCACTTTTGGTCCATCCAGGAATTAAATCAATCTCTTTTGTTGGCTCAACACCAATTGCTAAATATGTATATGAAACTGGCACAAAATCTGGAAAACGCGTGCAGGCATTAGGTGGCGCTAAAAACCACATGATTGTTTTGCCTGATGCTGATTTAGAGCTTGCTGCTGATGCTGCCATTAATGCTGGTTTTGGCTCAGCTGGTGAGAGGTGCATGGCGATTTCTGCAATTGTTGCAGTTGAACCAATTGCTGATCAATTAATTGAAAAGATTAAAGAACGAGCTTTAAAAATTAAAACTGGTGATGGCACAAAAGGTGCTGACATGGGGCCTCTTGTTACAAAAGTGCACCGTGACAAAGTTGCCTCCTACATAAGTGCGGGTGAAAAAGAGGGTGCCAAGGTAGTAGTTGATGGCAGAAATGTTGATGTTGCTGGTGATGGTTTTTGGCTTGGGCCAACATTGTTTGATCAAGTAAAGCCAAGTATGAGTATTTATTTAGAGGAGATATTTGGACCAGTATTGAGTGTAATTAGAGTTAAAAGCTATGACGAGGCTTTAAACCTAGTTAATAGTCACCAATATGGAAATGGAACTGCAATCTTTACAAATGATGGTGGAGCAGCACGTAGGTTTCAAAATGAAGTAGAGGTTGGAATGGTGGGAATAAATGTTCCAATTCCAGTACCAATGGCTTATTTCTCATTTGGTGGCTGGAAGAACTCTTTATTTGGAGATTCTCATGCCCACGGAACTGAAGGTGTTCACTTCTTTACCAGAGGAAAAGTTGTTACTTCTCGCTGGTTAGATCCAAGCCATGGTGGAATTAATTTAGGCTTTCCACAAAATACTTAACCGCGAAGATTTTTTGCAAGTTCCTTAAAATCATTAACCATAAAATCAACCTCAGCTTGGCCATGAGCCAAACTAATTAACCACTGCTCATCTAACCCTGGTGGAGTCATAATTCCATGGTTTAAAGCCCACAAGAATGATGTTTCTGCTACTAGAAAATCAGTGGCTTTGTAATCGCGATAATTTCTAACTGGTTTATCAGACCAAGTAACACAACCTTTAACACCAAAACCAACTGTGTGGGCAGGAAGTTCATACTCGGCAATAATTTCACTAATACGAGTAAGTGCTTGCATATTTAATGACTCTGCTTTTTCTAGTGCTTCTGGTGTACAAACTTTATCTACCGCTCTAACTCCAGCCATTGCTAAAATGTGTCCATTAAATGTACCCAGGTGAGGCATGCGACCATCAGTAACTGGTTTCATAAACTCAGATTTACCACCAAAAGCTGCAAGTGGAATACCGCCACCAATCGATTTAGCAAGACAAATTAAATCTGGAATTACACCTAATCTTTGCGCTGCACCTTGTGGACCAGCGGTTAATCCAGTCTTTACTTCATCAAAAATCAAAACAATTTTATATTGATCGCAAAGTGCTCTTACCGATTCTAAATAACCTTCATCAGGCAAAACAATTCCGATATTTTCTAATACTGGTTCAACAATAAAACATGCGATTGTCTTTGCATGCTCTGCAAATACTTTTTCTAATGCTTGAATATTATTAAATGGCACTACATATGACTCACCTGGTATCGATGCATTTCCAATTACAGAGTTTGGCGCCTCGGCTGGGCCAGCCTTATCAAGTGAAGGTTTAGTTGAAACCATGACCGCGTCACCGCTTCCGTGGTAGCCACCTTCGACTTTAACCACTCCTTCTTTGCCGGTGTAAGCACGGGCAGTTCTGACTGCATACATCGTTGATTCAGTTCCAGAGTTGGTAAAGCGAATCTGTTCAATTCCAAATCGGCGACATAATCTCTCAGCAGCATCTCGTGAGATTGGCGATGGCGCTGTATATAAAGTTCCGACATCTAAGGCAGCTTTAACTTCTGAAACTACCTCTGGATTTAAATGCCCAACTAACATCGAACCAAATCCCATCGAAAGGTCGAGCATCTTGCGGCCATCAACATCAGTCATCCAAGCTCCTTGCGCTGAGACAATAGCGATTGGGTATGGATCAAATGATTGGAAGGTTGAGTGAGCGCCCAGTGGAATATTCTGAACAGCTAATTGATGTTCAAGGCCTGAACTAAGTAATCTGCTTTTATATAAATCTAATTGTTGTTGTAAAAGTTTTTCTAATCTAGCGCTATCTAGCGGTTTTGAATGTGTAGGTACCGCGCGGAAGGTTTGAGGGTGATGCGTTTGTGTTTTCATGCGGATTTGTACAATCATAAGGGTTCAATTAGAACCAATGTGTTAAGTGCACTCTCCTAGTCAAACGTTGTCTTACTTAGGTAGTTTAGCAGAACCAAAATTACTTTCAACCCCCATAAAACATGCGTAAAAATGTCAAAGTTTTAACAAGTAATACTGTTAAAAGGTAAGATCTACAAATGGTAAATAAGCGGGTTGATCTTTCGCCAGGACAAATTGAACATTTAAAAAGTTTAGTTACTGGATTAGTTTCAACAAATGAAACTGTGCTTGATCAACATGGGCGAGATGAATCTGCCATTCCACCAGTTAGGCCTTCAGCTGTGGTCATGCCGCAAAGCACCGAAGAGGTTTCTAAAGTTTTAGCTTATTGCAATACTGAAAAAATTCCAGTTGTTGCATTTGGTGCCGGTTCTTCCCTTGAAGGACATGTTCTTCCATTATTTGGTGGAATATCACTTGATCTAACTGAAATGAATAAGATAGTTGAGATCCGACCCGATGATCTGTTGGTAAGAGTTCAGCCAGGTGTACATAGAGTTGCATTAAATGAAAAAATTTCTAGCTCAGGTTTGTTCTTTTCTGTTGATCCTGGCGCCGATGCCACATTAGGTGGAATGGCAGCAACTGGCGCAGCTGGAACAACCACAGTTCGCTACGGATCTATGCGCGATAATGTTTTAGCACTAACAGCGGTAATGGCAGATGGTACCGTTATTCAAACTGGTCGAGAGACTAGAAAGCTATCTGCTGGCTATGACCTAACTAGATTGTTAGTTGGTTCAGAGGGAACTTTGGCAGTTATTACAGAATTAACACTTCGAGTATTTGGTATTCCAGAAAAGATGGCTGCTGCGATAGTTCGATTTGAAACTTTAGCTGATGGAGTAACCGCTGCAACAGCAATAGTTCGTTCTGGAATTTCTATTGCAAGATGTGAATTTTTAGATGCTAAGTGCATTAAGAATGTAAATGCTCATGATGGGCTAAGCCTGGCTGAGGTTCCAACATTATTCTTTGAATTCCATGGTTCACCAGCCGGAGTTGCCGAAGATGCTGCTTCTGTAAAAAGTATTGTCGAAGAGTTTGGCGGCTCACAGTTTGAGTGGACAACTGATGAAGGTGCTCGTCGCAAATTGTGGCAAGCACGTCATAATGCTTATTGGGCTGGTATCGCAGCAAATCCAGGAAAGCGTGCTGTTAGTACTGATGCAGCTGTGCCACTATCAAAACTTTCAGATGCAGTAGCTGTTGCAGATCAAATACTTGCTAAACATCCTTACCCCTACTCAATACTTGGTCATGTTGCAGATGCAAACTTTCACTGCTTTATAGTCACAGATCCAGCAAAGCCAGAAGAGTTAGAGGATGTGCGACACATTACTCATGAGATCACAATGAAAATGATTGAGATGGGCGGCACTTGCACTGGTGAACATGGAATAGGCTCAGGAAAAATTCAGGCTTTAATTGCAGAAACTGGTGCCCCAGCAGTTAATATTATGAAATCTATAAAACAAACTTTAGACCCTAACAATATTTTAAATCCAGGAAAGGTTTTTAACTAATGAGTATTACAGTCTGGGAAGTAACGATTGCAGCCCTCCTTGCAGTATTAGCTTTTGACCTTGCGTTAGCGGTAATTAGAAGAAACAAAGAAACCTCTATAAAAGAGGCTGCGGCCTGGACAATTTTTTATGTAAGCGCAGCAATTGCTTTCGGGTATTCGTTAGGAATTTGGAGCACAACTCAAGCGCGTGGTGAGTTCTTTGCTGGCTGGATAACTGAGTACTCACTATCAGTTGATAATCTATTTATATTTATTTTAATTCTTGCTCGATTTAAAGTGGATAAAACAAAGCAACAATTAGTTTTGTTAATTGGAATTATTATGGCTTTAATTTTGCGCGGAATTTTTATCGCGTTAGGTAGCGCTGCAATTTCAAGATTCTCTTGGGTGTTTTATATATTCGGTGCATTTCTACTCTTTACCGCTTATAAACTAATAAGCGAATCTGGAGAAAAGGAATGGAAGGAAGGTAAACTAATAACTTGGTTTAGAACAAAAGGTGCCTCTCCTTTAACTATTGTTTTAGTTGCGATTGCCTTTACTGACTTAATTTTTGCACTTGATTCAATACCGGCTATTTTTGGGCTAACAAAAGACCCTTATATAGTTTTTACAGCTAACGCTTTTGCGCTAATGGGCCTTCGCCAGCTCTACTTCTTACTTGGTGGCCTAATGAATAAATTAATTTATTTAACTCAAGGCTTGGCGATAATTCTTGGATTTATTGGCGTAAAGCTAATCATCGAAGCCATTCATGGTGGTGGCACCCATAAAATTCTTGGAGTTGAAATCCCAGAAATTTCTACTCAATTCTCTCTTATAGTCATTGTTGGAACTTTAGTAACTACAACTATTGCAAGTCTATTCGTTAGTTCTAAATCAAAGGTGGCAGAATAGCCCTCATGGTTGAGGGCTCAAATAAGATTCAGGTTTTCGAACCACATCACTCTTCACTGCCACCACTTAAGCCATATATTTCTGAGTTTTGGCGCAGGCGGGAGTTTGCTACCGAATTATCAAAGTTCTCAGATAAAGCCGAGTACTTAGAATCCAAATTAGGAAAAGTATGGCTTGTACTAAATCCATTATTTTTAGCAGTAATTTATTATTTGCTTGTAACAATAATTCAAGGTAAATCAGCTCAGACAAATTCATTCACGGTCCTATGCCATATTCTGATTGGTTTATTTACTTTTTATTTCGCACAAAACTGCATCTTGTTAGGTGCACAATCTATTACTTCTGGCGGGCGTTTAATCTTGAATCAAGCTTTCCCAAGATCGCTACTCCCACTTTCTAGCGCAATCAGTGCTGCACGACAATTTCTGCCAACCTTGCCGGTATATATCTCGATAGTAATTATCGGAAAATTGGTTTTGAATGATACTGAACTTCCTGGACTAACTTGGAACTATCTATTTATTCCAATTATTTTAATACTCTTAATAATTACAAGTTTTGGGCTTTCCCTTTTATTTGCCACAATGAATGTTTACTTCCGTGATACAACTAAATTGCTTTCATACATAATGCGTATTTGGTTATACGCCTCTCCAGTTTTATGGCAGCCAGATATGCTCACTGGCTGGTATCGAGTAATTCTCTATTTAAACCCGCTCGGGCCAATACTTTCAGCAAATTCTAGAATTTGGATTGATGGAATGACTCCAACCCCAGCTCAATTAATTGGTTGTTTATTCTGGGCATTTACATCTATTTTGCTAGGTGGATACTTCTTTATTTCAAGGGAGCGCGATTTTGCCGTCCGCATCTAAGCCGCTTGTGCAAATGCCAGAAAATCTGGCAGTTAAAATCGAGAATTTATCAATAAGTTATAAGATAAATGTTGAGTCAAAGAAAACTTTAAAAAATGCGGTAATGCGTGCTAGTCGTGGTGAGCGAGTTAGAACTCGAACCGTTGAAG